>JAAYZX010000007.1 GCA_012514635.1 Actinomycetota bacterium | reverse complement strand
TGGCGCCGCGCGTATGCCCGCGTAGCCGCCGACAGCTTCTCTTCCACTTCCTCCAGCGACATCTCACCTTCCAGATGAGCTGCAAGCAACCGGAAACCGATGGCCTTGCCGATCCCGCGCTCCAAAGCCCGACGACCTTCCTCTGTTCGACCGTGCTGCTCCAGAATGGCCGCCACCTCCGCGACGGCCCCCTGCTGCAGCATGTGCTGCGTGCGCAGGTTGATGCGTGCATAGAGTTCGGTCCGGGGCAGCGTGAGTCCCACGAGCATCGTGTGATGATAATAGATGGGATCCCATAGGTCGCTGCGTCCGGACCAGCGAACCTCGTCGCCCTCGACAGAGACGGAGGTCTTCACTACCGCCAGGGCGCGCACCAAACGACGCACATTGCGCGGATCGATGGCCGCGGCGGCCGCCGGGTCCAAGCGCGACAGTTCGGCGTGCAGGGCCGCCGGCCCCTCGATTGCCGCGCGCGCCTCCAGCTCTTGCTGGAGGACGCGCGGCGCGGGCGGTGGCGCCGCCAGCGGCGCCACCGCCGCCCGCATATACAACCCGGTACCTCCCACCAGAAGTGCGGCACCGCCGGTCTCCAGGTCCTGCTCTATCAAAGGTCGCACGGCCCGCGCGTACTGAGCGGCGCTCCATTCTTCCAACGGCTCGGCGATCCCCACCATCTCGTGCCGTACCCCACACCGTTCTGCGCCGGAGGGTTGATTGGTGAGGATGGGTAGACCCCGGTAGATCTGAAGGGAATCGCAGGAGATGACGCGTGTACCCAGCATGGCGGCCAACTCCACGCCCACCGCCGTCTTGCCCACACCCGTGGGCCCGAGAACACCGACGACCATCTGCGAGGCCGCATCCACCCCCGCGCGCACCATCAGTCGGAGGCGGCCGCGCCCGCCTCCACCACCGTGCCTTTCAAGGTGGCCGAGGTGGCGGATTGAACAGTCACATCCAGTATAGTCCCCGGAGGAGGCACGGCCGCAGTCCCCATGGCTGCGTGCACCATCTTGTACGTGCCGGTGCGGCCCCAAACCGTTCCGTCTTCACTTTCACCCTCCACCATGATCTCCTGGGTGGAGCCCACGAGCCGACTGTTCATCTCCGCCGACTGTTCCTGCACCAGAGCGATCAACTCTTCCATTCTGCGGCGGGCCGTGTCGTGCGATACGCAGCCGGGCAACGCCGCGGCCGCCGTGTGCGGTCGTGGAGAGTATATGAAGGTGAACGCCGTCTCGTAGGCACAGTCCCGCACCAGTGACAGCGTGTCTTGGAAATCGTCCTCCGTCTCTCCCTGGAAGGCCACAATGAGATCGGTGGTCAGCGCCAGCTGGGGAGACGCCGCACGGAGCCTACCCACCAGATCCACATATTGGGAACGCGTATACCCACGGCGCATAGCCTTCAGGATGCGGTCGCTCCCGGATTGGGCAGGTAGGTGCAGGTGTCGACACACCACCGGACACGCGGCCAAGGCTTCTATCAACTGCGGAGAGACATCTTTGGGATGCGAGGTCATGAAGCGCAGACGGGCCAATCCGGGGATGTCCGCCAACCGCCACAGAAGCTCACCGAAATCCTGGGTGCCGTTGAAACCCGGTTCCCGGCCGTATGCATTGACGTTCTGGCCCAGCAGCGTGATCTCCCGCACACCATCTCGCACCAGGTCTTCCACTTCCACAATAATGTCCGACGCCGCACGAGATATCTCCGGACCCCGCACAAACGGCACCACGCAGTACGAGCAGAAGTTGGTGCAACCCGTCATGATCTGCACCCAAGCCGTGGGGCCGGCACGACGCACCCGCGGCAAATCTGCGCTAAACACAGAAGATGATTCAGCCAAAGCGGCGCCCCGGGTGCGGTGAACGATTCTGTCCCGCAGGAGGCGGGGTAGTTCGGCCAGGCTCTGCGGACCCACCAACACGTCCACGTGTGGCTGCTCCTTCAGCAGGCCCTCGCCCCAACTCTGGGCAACACAACCCGCCACCACTACCAGGCGCCCCGCGTCCTGGGCCTTCAACCTGCGGGCCGTCCCCAGGTGCCCCAAAAGACGCGTTTCCGCTTTCTCCCGCACTGAGCACGTGTTGTAAACGATGATGCCCGCTTCTTCCGGAGACGCCACGCGGGTAAGGCCCTCAGCCGCCAGAAGACCGTGGAGCCGCTCGGAGTCATGCTCGTTCATCTGGCATCCGAAGGTACGCAGATAGAAGGTGGGAAGACCAATCATATCGGCCAAGCTTCCCACCTGAACACAACCCGGGGCAACACGCGCCACCCGGTCCACTACAAAGCCCTTCGTCCCCGCTTACTTGGCGTAGTCCACGGCCCGGCTCTCGCGGATCACGGTGACGCGGATCTGGCCCGGATAATCCAGTTCTTGTTCGATCTCCCGCGCGATCTCCCGGCACAGCAGAGATGCGCCGTCGTCGTCGATCTCGTCGGGTTTGACCATCACTCGAATTTCACGACCGGCCTGTATGGCATAAGACTTCTCCACGCCCTTCTTGGCCTCGGCTATGCTTTCCAGGCGCTCCAGACGTTTGATGTAAGTCTCGAGTGTCTCGCGGCGGGCTCCCGGACGCGCACCGGACACCGCGTCGGCAGCCGCCACCAGTACCGCCTCCACCGTTTCCTGCTCCACATCGTTGTGGTGGGCTTCGATGGCGTGGCACACGGCGTCATTTTCACTGTAGCGTCGCGCCAGATTCGCGCCGATCACGGCATGCGAACCTTCCACTTCGTGATCCACAGCCTTTCCCAAGTCGTGCAGGAGACCCGCGCGCTTGGCCAGTTTGGCATTTGCGCCCAACTCCTGCGCCAACATGCCGGCGAGATGGGCTACCTCCAGGGAGTGGGCCAACACATTCTGTCCGTAGCTGGTGCGATAACGCAACCGTCCCAGAATCTTCACCAGTTCGGGGGCCAGTCCATGGATATCAGCATCAAAAGTGGCCTGCTCACCGGCCTCCTTGATCTCCTTCTCCACCTCTTCCTTGGCCTTGCCGTACATCTCCTCGATCTTGGCCGGATGGATGCGACCATCGGTCACCAGCTTGGACAACGTCAGCCTGGCGATCTCGCGCCGCACGGTATCAAATCCCGACAACACCACAGCTTCAGGCGTGTCGTCGATGATGAAATCGATACCGGTGAGGTTCTCCAGGGTGCGGATATTGCGACCCTCGCGGCCGATGATGCGACCCTTCATATCGTCCGACGGCAGCGCCACCACCGACACAGTGGTATCGGCCACGTGCGGCGCCGCGGTGCGTTGGATGCACATGGACAGGATGTCGCGGGCCCGGCGTTCGCCCTCGCGTCGCGCCTCCTCCTCCACCTGCCGCACCATCTTGGCCATGTCGTGACGGATCTCGCCTTCGGCGCGGTTCAACAGAAGCTCGCGGGCGTCGTCCTCGGTTAGGCCGGATAGTTCCTCCAGCAGACGCTTCTGCTCGTCACGCGCCGCTTCGGCTTCTTCCACCATTTTGCGGTAGTGGACTTCGCGATCGCTGACAGACTGCTCTTTGCGCGTCAGTTCCGCGCCTCTTTGGTCCAGACCTTCTTCCCTCTGCAGCAGGCGTTTCTCGAGCTGCGTCAGCTCCGCGCGCCGCTCTTTGAGTTCCGTCTCGGTCTCCGTGCGTAGCTTGTGCAGCTCTTCTTTGACTTCCAAGCGGGCCTCGCGCTGCACGGCCTCTGCCTGACGACGCCCCTCCTCCACCAACTTCTGCGCTTCCTGTTCGGCAGAACTGATCTTAGCTTCCCCGATCATCTTCCGCAGCACATATCCGGCCGCAAGACAGATAACCCCCACAATGATTGCGACCACTATGGCCAAGCCGTCCATGCTCTCATCTCTCCAATCGCAAGAAGGCGAGAATAATCCTATGCAGTGACAAGGGGTCTGGACGATGGCGATTCGGCAAAAGCCGAGTCAACCCGGCGTATGCGAGACTATCTAAACAGAAGGCAGGCGACTGTGCTTATGGGCGACTTATGCCTATTCTCTCCTCAAAAACGAGAGACCCAGAGGGTGGCTCTCAAGCCTTCCTCTTCCTCCTGATCCGCGGCAACGAGCTGATTTCATGGCTCGGGCAACGCAGATTCGCAGACGTACCGAAAATCTATCTACATACGAACAGGACCACGATATACCGTCGTCAACCGATCGTCACTTGCGAGTCGAGTTTACTCTGAGTGGACACAGCGAGTCAAGTTTCGTCTCCCACCAAGTCCTCTTCCACTCCGGTATCCAAGGCACGCGCCAACACCTGCGCGATGATCTCCCATTTATGCCCTTTTCGAGCCAAAAATGAGGCAGCTTTGCGCCGCGCGGCGGCCGGCTCCGCCGCCGCCGCAGCCGCGAACCTTCTTCTCACCATGGCCACAAGCGCATCCAGGTCTATCGGCTCATCTATGACTGCGGCCACCAACTCGGCGCTCACTCCTTTGCGCAGTAGCGCCTGACGAATTCTTACAGGCCCCCACCCTTCTCGCCTCTTCTGAGAGGCCAGATTGCGGGCAAAACGACCATCGTCGAGGTAGTCCAAATCACGCAACCACTCCACAACTTCGGAGGCCATCTCCTCCGTGTAACCGTAGCGCAACAGCCGTTGTTCCACCTCGTGGCATGTCCTGTCCTGGTACTCCAGGAAGCGCACAGCGCGCCCTCTAGCCTTGGTGACGGTATCCTCCACGTCTAGCCGGTCTCTCCCATCATCGGCATCACAGACAAACCGGCATCTCAGCGTTCTTTGCGCGCCGCCGCAGGAGCTTCTTTGGCCTTCGGTTTTTGCGGCTGCACCGCGGCGGCGCCCTCCTCAGCGGCCGCCTCTGCTTCCGCCGCCGACGCCTCGTCACCCTCCCACCACTCCGGCTTCAGGGACACGATGACCGCTTCGCGCAGGACGTGTGTCAGGTCGCTATTGTCGCGCAGGAACTGTTTGACATTCTCCCGCCCCTGCCCCAAGCGCTGGTCCCCGTATGAGTACCATGCACCACTCTTCTGAACCACGCCCTGATCTACAGCTAGATCCAACACGTCGCCTTCATACGATATGCCCGTGCCGAACATAATGTCGAACTCGGCCTGCTTGAACGGCGGTGCCACCTTATTCTTTACCACCCGCACCCGCACGCGACTTCCCACGGCCGCATCTCCATCCTTGAGCGTCTCTATGCGCCGGATATCCAACCTCACCGACGAGTAGAACTTCAGAGCGCGGCCCCCCGGAGTCACTTCCGGGTTTCCGAACATAACCCCCACCTTCTCCCGCAACTGATTGATGAATATGGCGGTGGTCATGGTCTTGTTGATGGTTGCGGCCAGCTTGCGCAAGGCCTGGCTCATCAAACGAGCCTGAAGCCCAACATGAGAGTCACCCATCTCACCCTCAATCTCAGCTCGAGGAGTGAGCGCCGCCACGGAGTCCACCACCACCACGTCCAGCGCCCCACTGCGTATGAGCAGCTCCACAATCTCCAGTGCCTGTTCACCGTGGTCCGGCTGAGAGACCAGCAGATCATCCACGTTGATCCCGATACGACGGGCGTACATGGGATCCATGGCGTGTTCCGCGTCGATGAACGCTGCTTTGCCTCCCCGCTTTTGAGCTTCCGCCACCATATGGAAGGCCAATGTGGTCTTACCGCTGGACTCCGGGCCAAAGATCTCCACCACGCGCCCCCGCGGTATTCCACCGATCCCCAGCGCCAGATCCAGGCTCAGCGCACCGGAGGGGATGGCCGGAATGCGAACCCCGGCTTCATCTCCCATGCGCATGATGGCGCCCTTCCCGAATTGCCGCTCTATCTGTGTCACGGCCATATCTAAGGCTTTGTCCTTGTCCACTGCTCCTCCTCCACGTCTCGAGATCACCGAGCCACCTCGAGGACTTGTCTCTTGACGACCGTGTACACCGCGCCCGAACGCAGGAGTTGGCTCCGGTAAAGGCAGACCGACGATACCTCATAACCCACCGGCTCACACTGGTACTTTGGTTGTACGGCGACGGGCCTGCGTAGGCGCGCGATGGTCAAATGAGCGCGAAACGGCCGTTTTTCTCGCTGCATGACTCCTTCTCGCTCCAGAGCGCTCATCACCATCTCAAACAGACGCTGCAACACCTGTCCGGAATCATCCAGTGCAAGTGTCATCACCCGTGCCCGTGACGCCGACGGCAACGCCAGCATTTCGCCCAGCGGAACCGCTCCGCCCAAAGATGGGGGAATATCTTCCACTATCTGCACCGCCGCCTGTACCTTGTCCACCTCTACTTCGCCGATAAAAGCCAGTGTGACATGTAGTTGTTCAGGGCGTGTGAGCCTGACGCCGGGTATCTCCTGCAACGTCTCCTGCGCACGATTAACCACCGGCAATAAATCAGGCGGCAACGGCACACCCACAAAGATGCGCGTCGGTCCACCATCCGGAGGCTGTTGACCGCACCGTCCGAAATCCCGGGGCCCGCCGAATGCGTTCATTCCCGCGTCTTCATCTCCTTACCGGAACCCTGGGGAGACGATTCCGGAGACATGCGCAGCTTATCCCACGCCCTCACGAAATAGTCGATCCCGCTCCATAGAGTCAATATCACCGCCACCCCCATGAGCACGGTGCTTGGTTTGATACCCCACAAAGACCACCCCGGATCGATGATCATGAACACAACGGCCACCATCTGAGCCGCCGTCTTGACCTTACCCATCATGCTGGCGGCTATCACTACTTTTTCGGCCGCGGCCACCATCCGCAGTCCCGATACCGCGAACTCACGCGTGATGATTACCATAGCAACCCACGCGGACAGCTTCCCCAGTTGCACCAGGGCCAGCAACGCCGACGACACCAACAACTTATCCGCCAGAGGATCCAGAAAGGCCCCCAGGGTGGTGACCTGCCTTCGGCGGCGTGCAAAGTAGCCGTCCAATGAATCGGTGGCTGCCGCCAGCACGAAGGTACCTACGGCAAACGCCGCACCGTACGGAATAGTGCCGAGCAGGAAGGCCATGAAAACAGGGATGAGCAGGATGCGAAACAACGTGATGGCGTTGGGCAGATTCATCTCAGAGCAACTCCGCCAACAGATCGTACCCCAGCACATCGGTGACGACGGCCTCCACCAGCTCACCCACCCGCGGCACATCACTATCTGCCGCCACCAAGTAGGTCACACCATCCACCTCGGGAGCCTGTCCTTCCGTACGCCCCACGGCCACAACACCTTCCGGAGCGTCGGTGGGTGCGGAATTATCGATCAGCACGTCCACCCGCCGACCCAGCCATGCTCTCTTTCCGGCCTCCGCTACGTCGGCCAGCAGGCCCGTCAGAGCAGCCAACCGCCGTTGCGCCGACCTAACCGGCACGCGTGGTCGCATCTCCGCGGCGGCGGTGCCTTCTTCAGCGCTGAATGCAAAAGCCCCTGCGTGGTCGAATTCAGCGTTCTCCACAAACCTCAGGAGTTCCTGAAAGTCCTCTTCCGTCTCCCCCGGAAAGCCTACAATGAACGTAGAGCGCAGTGACACTTCGGGCATCATACGATGGGCGCGTGCGATAAGATCCAAGTAAGTCCGACTACTCCCCGTGCGTCCCATCCGCCGCAATAAACCGGGTGCGGCGTGCTGGAAGGGTATATCCAGATACCGGCAGACACGCGGATTCTCCGCCACCGACTCCAGCAGCCGTTCATCCACGTGTTCCGGGTGAAGATACATGAGCCTCAGACGCAGTACACGTGGATCTTCGGTCAGACGCAGAAGTAGCGCGGATAAGGTCATACCGCCATCGCGCCACAGCGCCGAGTCCTGCCCTACCAATACCAGTTCCCGCGCACCGGCGGCCAAAACCTCGTCGGCTTGGGAGAGAATAGCCTCGGCAGACGCACCGCGATAAGGACCCTTGATGAGAGGTATGGCGCAGAAGCTGCACCGGTGGCTGCAGCCGTCGGAGATCTTGAGGTATGCCCACGAACCCGACAAACTGGGTCGAAACGATGTCTCCGCGCCGACGGATATTTGGAGACCGCAGACTTTGGCCAGATGTCTTACCACGGCGTCGCCCTCATCGACACCAAACCAACCGCTCACCTCAGGGATACCCTGCGCGAGCTCCCGACGATATCGTTCCACCAAACATCCCACCGCCACCAGCGGACGGTCCGGCCATTCACGAGCTGCACTCAAGATGGCTTCGAGAGATTCCTCCTTAGCCGCTTGAATGAAACCGCAGGTATTTATGACCAGGGCACCCGCCTTTTCGGGCGAATCCACTAGTTGGAATCCCCTGCCAACGAGGGCGCGTCCCAGTGCGCGACTATCGACCTCGTTCTTGGAGCATCCCAAGGTGTGGACGTAGACGGAGGCGTGCAGGGCTAGAGGCGCTCCAGGCCGGCGGCGGTTACCTTGAAGACACCGTATGGTTCCGGTGCTTGGTAACGCATACCATTGATCACGAGGGCAATGGCCGAGGGATTGGCTATGTTCATCCACAGAGCGTTGGTGGCGGTGAAGGTGACTTCTTCATTCTCGTCGAGCGTCTGCGAGTAGAGCGTGCGCCCACCCTCCGAATCCTCGCGGACCATCAAGTAGCAGCGATCATCCTGTGCCTTGACCTGCACAATCAGCTCAGAGGCCTCCTGAGCCTGACGCCCTTCCACCACCATCGGCGCTCCTTCGCTCTGCGTATCCCCACTATGCTCCCCTTCGCTTTGCGTCTCCACGCTTTGGGCGGTGGATTCAGTAACGGTAGCACTCGCGCTGGTACCTGTAGAAAACGGCGTCGTCGAAAGGGTACCGGCGCTCGCCAGGCCGGTGGTGGTGGTGGATGGCGTCTCCATGGTTGCCGGCACTTTGCCCCGGTTGCCCCATCCAATCCATGCAAGCACCAAGATGATGATAAGGGCCAAGATGGCCACCACCACGTAGCTCGAGCGGGTCGACGGCGATCGACTGCTGCGGGAGCGCATCCGAATAGTGGGCAGTCGATGACAGTCCATGAACTGAGGATCATGTTGACTGAGATATTCCTCCACCAGCGCATCTGCATCCAACTGCAGATACAGAGCGTAGGTGCGCAGAAAACCCATGACAAAGGTGGAGCCGGGAATGACCTCGAAGTCCTCCTGCTCGAGCGCCTGGAGGTACCTCGTGCGTATCTTGGTGGCTTCCTCAGCGTCGTGAATGGATAGACCCTGACGGGTCCGAGCTTCACGGAGGGTGTTTCCGATCTCTACCACGGTGCCTACGCATCGCTCCCCACGAGAATGGACGCAACCCGGGCCGCGAACCGCCGGGCATCAGCCGCCGGATTATGACCCATCCTCACCGTGAGAACGAAGTCCCTCCCCTCAACCGACGACTTCTGGTACAAAGGGTCGTAATATTCCACTAGTAATGTGTTGACGACTTCGGCAAATCTACCATCCTCGAAAGCTGTTCTCAAGCCGGTAAGGCTTGTAGTGCACATGCCACGTCCAATCAGATCGAGGCTTTCTCGGAAGGCCTGTCGCTCTGCGTCGGTCCAACTGTGAGGCGCGTACTCCCCCAGAATACGCGCCGTTCGCTCCTCCACCGACGCCGTCACCTGTATAGGAAGTCCGCTACTCACCGCCGCAGCCACACTGGGCGGAACAGATAGTCGTCCGATACGCTTACCCTCTCCCTCCAGCACGAGGTAATCTCCTTGAGGATCGCGTAACTTCTCCCACAACAGAGCTTCAAAATCGCGCTGTGTGCGCTGCCCCGGCTGGTTCAACCCGCCCAGGAGTGAGCCTCTGTGTAGTGCCAATTCCTCCAGATCCACAACCCACGGCCGCGGACCATCCAGACTAAAAGCCAACGTGCGCAGCGTCCTCAGAAGTTCGCTCTTACCGGCACCGGTGTGGCCGTGGAGCGTGACAACCGGGCACGGAGACTCCCAAGTCTCCAGTTCCTCGCACACCCAGCGCCGATGCGCCCGGTATCCACCCCTAACCTGCACCGCATGCACTCCAATGAGCGCCATTAACAGCACCACGTTGCGGCTGCGCTCTCCTCCCCGCCAACACAGTACCGCCGGGCGACACCCCTTAGGGATACGATCCACTATGGATCGCAGATAGCTCGGAAGACGCGGGCTCACCAAATCCATGGCCAAAAGACGTGCTGCTTTGGAGCCTTCGCGCGAGTAGGTTGTTCCTATCAGGGAACGTGCCGCGTCGTCGAGCAACGGGAGATTCACTGAGCCCGGTACTGAACCCTTCCCAAATTCTGACGCAGATCTAACATCCACCACGACGTACCGCCCACCCGCCAACTCCGCTGGTTCCACGCGGGTAATCACGGGACTCTGCACAGCCTTCATGCGGAACTAGTCCGCTCCCTCCTCATCCTCAGCGGGCATATCAGTGAGCGACATCTGCTGGGGTCGACCCGACTGCACCTCGGTGTGCAGGGCCTCCAGCACCCGATCCCGATCGAGGGGATTGACCAACACCTGCCGGGGTTTGCTCCCCTCATACGGGCCCACAATCCCCCGTCTCTCCAACATATCGATGAGGCGCCCGGCTCTGGTGTAACCCACACGCAGACGTCTCTGCAGCATGGAGACCGAAGCATTTCCGGTATCCATCACCAGTTCAGCGGCATCGGCGATGAGATCATCGGTATCGGGATCAAAGATGGCCTCCTCGGCCATGGCCTCTTCCGGGGTTTGCAGGAGCTCCTCGCGGAATGTAGGCTCCGCCTGTTGTCGCCAATGGGTCACCAGCATGTGAATCTCTTCCTCGGTGATGAACGCACCCTGAACGCGTTGCAGACGACTGGAGCCCAAGGGTTTGAACAGCATGTCGCCCAAACCCAGAAGCGCTTCCGCTCCGTTTACATCTAGAATTACCCGCGAATCCGTCTGACTCGACACCGCAAAGGCAATGCGCGAAGGTATATTGGCCTTGATCATCCCCGTGATTACGTCGGCCGACGGCCGCTGCGTGGCCACCACCAGATGGATGCCCACCGCCCGCGCCTTCTGGGCCAGACGGATCACGTATTCTTCTACCTCCGCCGGTGACACCATCATGAGATCCGCCAGCTCATCTATCACTACCAGCAGATAGGGCAGTAGCGGCTCGCCCCGCCGCCTTCGTGCACGATTCGTCTCCTCTAGGTTGCGCGCTTTCACCATCTCCATGAGCGTGTAGCGTTCGTCCATTTCGCGCACCAGGTTGGCGAGCACGCCCGCAGCGCTCTTCATATTCGTTACCACCGGCACCAGGAGGTGAGGGATGCGTTCGTAATGCGACAGTTCCACCTTTTTGGGATCGATCAGCACCAGCCGCACCTCATCGGGCGTGGAACGCAGCAATACCGACGAAATGATACAGTTGATGCACCCGCTCTTCCCCGATCCGGTGGTGCCGGCAATCAGTAAATGCGGCATTTTAGTTAGATCGGTATATACTGCTTTGCCTGAAATATCTTTGCCCAACCACACCATCAGGGGGCCGGCAGACGCCGGGAACTCGCGGAAGATATCTCCCAGCTTCACAAAATCGGGGCGCTGATTGGGAACTTCCACTCCAATAGCGCTCTTGCCGGGTATGGGAGCCAAGATACGAATCTCAGTGCTGGCCAGCGCGTAGGCGATGTCGTCCTTCAGATTGGTGACCTTGCTCACCTTGGTGCCCGGAGCCAGCTGCAGTTCGTATCGCGTCACGCGTGGTCCCACCACCGTGCCGCTCACGCGCGCGGTCACCCCGAAGTGTGCCAGGGTTTCCACCAACAGGGCTGCGATCTCGCGATCGTCTTGAGTTGTGGCGGCATTGCTCATTCGCGTCTTCTGCAGGAACTCGGGTTCGGGAAGAAGGTATTGAACTTGAGCCGCGGCGGGTTCGTCCACTTGCTCTCTCGCGACGGTGTCGTCCCGCTCCTTCTCCAAGCCGCCTTCCCCCGACAGCGCGCCGGCCGCGGCACTCCCGTCGCCGGCGGCCGCCACCTCTTCGCCGGCCTCACCGATTTCACCGAGTTCTATGCCGTCACCGAGGTCGGCAGGGTCGTCCAGGATTGCGGTTTCGCCCGGATCGGCGATTTTGAGGGACGCGATGGCTTCACCGGAGTCGGCGATGTCACGAGGCTGAGTGGTCTCACGAAGGAGTACGGTGCTCTCGTCCGTCTGCCCCCGGTAGAAGTCGGGAAAATCGGTGGCCGCATCATGTAGATGCACGGGGCGATCGCTCGGTCGCAACACTCTGAGTGTGGGGCGCCGCATGGTTTTGAGATCGGGCGGCGCGCCGGGGCCGGCATACACAGTCTCATCCGGCCATGTGGCCCACTCCTCGTCGGGCTCGACCTCCTCGGGATGCTCTGCCGGTCCGAAACCTGTCAGATAAGGGTCGTCCAGAGGACCATGTTCATCCCGCCCCCCGCTGCGTCTCATGACATGGGTAGCCGCAGCGCTGCCCACGGCGTGGGCGGCGCTGCGCGTGGTGGCAGCCACACTCCGCAGTGTCCATCCCGTCACCAAACTCACGCCCGCGATAAGACCGAACCAGCCGATCAGGGCCACACCCACCGATCCCACCAATCGCGATATGCCCACAAACAGCGCTTCTCCCACCCAGCCGGCACGCATGCGGTAAACGGCGGTTACGAATTCACTCGGCTCGTGACCCGAACCCAAAGGCGGAAACCCGGCGGCCAGCAAAGTGAATAGGCTGAAGAGGATCAGGACTCCGCCTCCTACCATGGCCCCGGCTATCGTGATGCGGATTCTTACCAGAAGCACAACAGCCACTACCAACAGCGAAAGAGGAATTAGGAAGGCCATCCGGCCCAAAGCGATCTCCAGCGCCCCCGCAGCCGCTCCTCCCAGGACGCCTCCTCCACTACCGACCACCAACACGAAGGTCAGAAATACCGCCACGCCCAACACGGCCAGACCCCACAGCTCCCGCCCGTGATTATCGGCCGAGCGGTGCGCGCTTCCCGCGGCCTTTCGGCGGGTGCGCACTTCCGTGGGCGCCGTTGCCGCCGCCCGCCCCGAGCGCTTCCTCTGCGGCACTGCAGCCACCTACACCTCCACGACAACGGGAAGTACCAGCGGCCGGCGCCGCGTCTTCCGATACAGGAACCTCTGAAGGAAGTCGTGGATGTGTGTCTTCAATATGGCCGTATCTGCAGCACGCTGGATCTCGTCCTGATGCAGGGTCTCTATGAGCTGGCTACGAGCCTCCTGCGCCAATTCCTCCATGTCACCGGAGTGCACGAACCCTCGAAACACCAGTTCGGGGACATCCGCCAAAGAACCGTCCTGTGCGCTCATGGTCACCACCGCGATTACGATACCGTCGGTGGACAGGTGCGTGCGATCCCGCAATATCAGCTCTCCGATACCACGCATGGCCATCCCGTCGACGAATATCATGCCCGCCTGCACGCGACCGCCCACCCAGGCTTCTCCGTCCGCCAGCTCCAGGACGTCACCGTTCTCCAGGACGAATATGTTCTCTTCCGACATCCCGATATCCTGCGCCAACCGTGAATGGAAGTGCAAATGACGTGCCTCTCCGTGGATGGGCATGAAATATCTAGGCCGCACCAGGTTGAGCATGATCTTGAGCTCCTCGGCGGCCGCGTGACCCGACACGTGCAGCTCGGCCTGCGGCCCGTAAACCACAGTGGCACCTTCGGCGAAAAGCCGGTTGACGGTGCGAAGCACGCTCTTCTCATTACCCGGTACAGGACGAGCCGAGATGATCACCGTATCAGTGGGCTTGATGGCCACAACGTGGTGATCTCCGGATGCCATCCGCGCCAAGGCAGACATGGGCTCTCCCTGGCTACCGGTGCTAATGATGACCACTTCATCGTCATCGTAGTCCGCGATCTCCGCGGGCCGGATCAGTGTGCCTTCCGGCACGTGCAGGAAGCCTAGGTTGGCCGCAATATTAACGTTCTTTGTCATGCTCCGACCAACCACAGCCACACGACGCTCGTGTCGGGCCGCCGTGGTTATCACCTGCTGAATGCGGTGGATGTGGCTGGCGAAGCAGGCTACGATTACGCGTCCGGGCGCTGTTGCCAGGATGGTGTCCAGCCGTTGACCCACTGAGGCTTCAGCCGGAGTCAACCCCGGAATATCCGCATTGGTGGAGTCCGACATGAGCAGCAACACCCCTTGCGAGCCCAGCTCGGCAAAACGATGCATAGCGGTCAGACGCCCATCAACAGGGGTTTGGTCAAGTTTGAAATCACCGGTATGAATCACCACACCGGCCGGCGTGTGAATAGCGAGGCCAAGTCCGTCCGGTATGCTGTGGCACACCTCAAGGAATTCGATGGTGAACGGTCCCAGTTCCACCGGTTTTGCCGGACCCACTTCACGGAGATCGACCTGACCCTGCAGACGATGCTCGCCCAGTTTGCCGTTGATCAACCCCAGTGTCAGACGCGACCCAAATACCGGCATGTCCGCCTGCTTCAACAGATAGGGCAACGCGCCCACGTGGTCCTCATGGCCGTGAGTGATGACTATGCCCAGCGCTTTGTGGCTGTTTTCCACCACGTAACTGAAATCGGGCAGCACCAGGTCCACACCCAGCATGTCCTCGTCGGGAAACATGAGACCGCAATCCACAACCAGCATATTATCCCCGTGCTCAAGCACGGTCATATTCTTGCCGATGGCCCCCAGGCCACCCAGCGGGATTATTCTCAGCATTCCATCTTCCACGTTAGATTATGTTCTCCAAGCCCACCACGAGTCCCTGCAGATTGCGCACCCGCTTCACCGCCAAAACCACTCCCGGCATGAAGGATTCACGAGACAAGGAATCGTGACGAATGGTCAAAGTTTCTCCCAATCCACCGAAGATGACCTCTTGGTGGGCCACCAATCCCGGTAACCTCACGCTATGCACGGGAACCTGCGCTTGGTGACTGCGCTTCCCCCACTCTTCTTCCACCAGGCCCGCCGTGCGCTTGGCGGTCCCGGAAGGTGCGTCCAGCTTGCCCGTATGATGGAGCTCAACGATCTCGCAGGCATCCAGATGTTGTGCCGCCTCGCGCGCAAACTGCATCATGAGTATGGCACCCAGAGCGAAGTTGGGCGCAACGAACGTTGGGGTATCCTGCCTACGGCATTCTGCGGCAATACGAGACAAAGACTCGTCGCTCAGGCCTGTAGTGCCCACTACCGGCGCCACGCGCCGCTGCAACGCCGCCAGCACGTTGGCAAGAACAACCGCGGGCTGCGTGAAGTCCACCAGCACATCGACTTCCACCGCACCGAGTGCGCTCTCGACAGTGACGAAGTGAGGGCAATAGTCCGGGAAGCTGTCGTCCGTCTCTGCGTAGCGAGGATCTACCGCTGCCACCAGCGCCAAGCCGGCGTCCTGCAAAACAGCAGCGCACGTAAACTTACCCATGCTCCCCAGCGCTCCGCTTACCGCAACTTTTACCACACCATCCATCGCTCACCGCTCCTTGGCAAAACGAGAACAAGCCCCATCGCTCATCATCACAACCTCTATCCGTGCAACGGCAGCGTCGGGACTTAGACTTGAACGGCGGCGCGAAAGACATCTTCATCTGCGCCGATGGCCGTTATCGTCAGGCAATCCGGATCCAGCAACTCTTCGGCCAATGACTGAATATCGGCGGCGGTAACCGCATCGATGCGGGCGGCGATCTCGTCCAGCGACAGGATCTCAGATTGAGTGACTTGCCCCCTACCCAATCGCGTCATGCGACTGGAAGTGCTCTCCAGGCCCAGGATGATCCTCCCCTTTAAATGCTCCCGGGAACGAATCAACTCTTCCTCTCCCACGGGCTGATCACGCAAACGACCGATCTCGCGGCGCACCGTATCCATCACCTCGACGAGCCGCTCCGGCCTACATCCAAAGTACACGCCCATCAAACCGGTTTCCCGATACATGGCCGCAAAAGAGAAGATGCTGTAGACAAGCCCGCGCTTCTCCCGTACCTCTTGGAACAGTCGCGAGCTGAGAGAACCTCCAAACAAGCCGTCCATCACGGATAGTGCGTAGCGACGCTCGTCGTTACGAGCCATTCCCGGACCGCCCAGACACACGTGCATCTGCTCAGTATCCTTGGCCAGGAACGATGTCCTTGGCGCCCAAGCCACATCCGTCACAGGACGCAGGGTCCCGTGGCCGTTGTGTGTATTGTGTTTGCTGAGCAGCAGCTCACGCAGCTCATCGTGATCGATATCTCCCGCCGCAGCCACCACCATGTCGCTCAGGGCGAAGTGGTGGTGGTGATAAGCGCGAATTTGTTTCTCCGGCATCTCGGCAATGCTGTTGCGAGTTCCCAACACGGCATGACCTAGGGGATGGTCACCGAATACCTGCTGCGCAAAGAGATCGTGGATCAGGTCCTGGGGAGCGTCCTCGTACATGGCAATCTCCTCCAGCACAACCTGGCGCTCCCTATCCAAATCCGCGAAGGTGGGTGTGAGCAGCATATCCACCAGCACGTCCAGGGCGCGCTCCAGATGCCGGTTGAGAAAACGACCGTACACCACCACGTACTCCTTGGAGGTGGCTGCATTCAGCTCGCCGCCGATGCCGTCGAACTCCTGCGCTATCTCCTCCGCCGTATACCGGGACGAACCCTTGAACAACAGGTGCTCAATGAAGTGGGTGGCCCCGGCATGCGCATCATCTTCGTTACGTGATCCTGTCGGAATCCAGAATCCCAGACATATGGAACGCAGATGACCCAGCCGCTCAGTGATGAGCTGCTGACCGTTGGACAGTGTTTCCAGCCTATATTCCTGAATGGCCGGCTACCCTTCTATTTTCTCGATCAAGCACAGGCTGATCTTCTCCTTGCCGCCCTGCTGGGAGACATCCAACACTTCCACTTTGACCAGATCGCCCTTCTGCACCACGTCTTCTACAGTCGCCACGCGATGTGGAGCCAACTTGGAAATATGAACCAAACCGTCGGTCCCGGGCTTCAAATTGACAAACGCCCCAAAGTTGGTTGTTGAGGCCACTCTGCCTACGATCACATCACCGATCTCGATATCCTTAGTAATGCCGGCAATACGCTCTACACAGGCGTCACCCAACAGGCCATCGGTGGCGAAGACTTTGACCAGACCGTCATCCTCCACTTCTATGGTGCACTCGAACTCTTCTTCCATACCGCGGATGGTCTCGCCGCCCTTGCCAATGATGGCCCCGATCTTTTCCGGATCAATGCGGATGGTGGCAATCCGCGGTGCAAACGCCGAAAGCGCGCCCCGCGGACCTTCTATCACCTTTTCCATGGCGTCCAGGATGGCCAACCGAGCCTGTCGTGCCTGCTCCAGCGCGTCACGGAGGATGTCGAAAGTCACGCCTTTGATCTTGATATCCATCTGCAGCGCAGTAACACCTGCGCGCGTTCCGGCTACTTTGAAATCCATATCCCCCAGATGGTCTTCCACCCCGGCGATATCGGTAAGAACGATGTAGTCATCGCCTTCCTTGATCAACCCCATAGCGATACCGGCCACCGGTCTCTCAATGGGCACACCGGCATCCATAAGCGCAAGCGAAGAGGCGCACACGCTGGCCATGGAACTGGAACCGTTGGACTCCAAGACTTCCGAAACCAGGCGGATGGTATACGGGAACGACTCCTCATCAGGAATCAGAGGGTACAAGCTACGTTCTCCCAGCGCGCCGTGTCCGATCTCCCTACGCCCGGGGCCACGCATGAATCCAGCCTCACCTACGGAGAAGGGGGGAAATTTATAGTGGTGCATGAAGCGCTTGGACTCCTCCACCCCGAGCCCATCGATCCTCTGCTCGTCACGACTGGCGCCGAGCGTCAATAGGCTCAGCACTTGCGTTTGCCCGCGAGTGAACAGCCCCGAACCGTGCGTGCGCGCCGCCACGCCCACTTCCACTGTGAGCGGCCGGATCTCCGTTGAAGCACGACCATCAGGCCTTATCTTCTCCACGGCGATCTGCTGCCGAACAATCTCCCTCTCCAAAGCATCGAACGCCTTGCCCAGAGCCGCAATTTCAGCGGCGGGATCTGCCGAGTCGTCTGCGGGAGGCCACGTCTCTAACACAGTCTGCCGCAACTCTCCAACCGCCTCATACCGGGCCAGTTTCTCCTGCACGGCCGATGCGGCCTTGAGCTCGGCCCCGAAACGCGCCCGTATCTTCTCCACGAGCTCTGGATCGGCCTTCCGTTCCGGCGCCTCCATCTTGGGAACACCAATCTCCGCAGCCCACTCTTTCAGAACCGCCACCTGCTCTTGGATGGCGACATGGGCCAGCGCCATAGCCTCCAGAAGATCGGCTTCCTGTACTTCCTGGCAACCGGCTTCCACCATGCTGATGGCGTCATCAGTACCTGTAACCACCAGATTGATGGCGCTGTTCTCGATCTCCTCGAATGTGGGATCGATAACCCAGCGTCCGTCGATCTTTGCGACCCGTACCGCACCAATAGGACCCTGAAACGGAGCCTCCGACAAACTCAGCGCCGCCGACGCACCTAGGATGGCAAGTACATCATACGGGTTGGTCTTATCCAGCGAGAGCACAGTGGCCACGATATGGGTTTCCCTATTGAAGCCCGCCGGCCACAGGGGACGAATGGGCCGGTCGATCATGCGGGCATTGAGGATGGCATGGTCGCTTGGACGACCTTCTTTCTTAATGAAACCACCGGGGATCTTCCCGGCTGCGTACATACCTTCTTCCACGTCCACCGTCAGCGGGAAAAAGTCGACATTGCGCTCGTTCTTGGCGACTACAGCTGTCACCAGCACCATGGTATCGCCGAGACGCACCAGCACCGCTCCGCTGGCCTGTTTGGCCAACCTTCCGGTCTCGAGGATGATCTCTTTGTCACCGAGTTGAATTGTACGGGTGTGGACGGTTGCGGAGCTTCCTCCCTGATCAGTCATTCCTTGGGTTCTCCTTTGCACGCTCGGGTCCCTCCCGAGCTTAGTGTGGCTTTTCTCTACGCCCAGCCTACTTCCTCAGACCCAGGGCCTTGACCAATCCGCGGTAGCGCTCCACGTCCTCTCTCTGAAGGTAATTCAGCAGACGACGACGTTGGCCCACCATCTTCAGTAGGCCGCGCCTGGAGTGATGATCCTTTGAATGGATCTTGAGGTGCTCGGTTAGCACGTTGATCTGTTCAGTCAGAATGGCGACCTGGACTTCCGGCGAGCCCGTATCCGAGTCGTGCTTCTTGAACCGATCTATTATTTCTGTTTTCTTCTCTTTGCTCAACACTTTAGTACAGCCTCCTTGAATTCCATGCCCCCAGCACAAATACTACGATCTGAGCCGAGCGACAGGTGGGCTAAGCCTCGCACCCACGCCAAAACGCGGCTACAAGCGCATCGGTAGGTTACCACAAGCGCGGGCGGTCCTCGTCCGATGCGGCCTCGCGCGCATCCGCCAGGATGCGCCGCGCCTCTTCCACATCACGATGCATCTGCTCCACCAACAGCTCCTTGGTGGCAAACGCCTGCTGACCCCTCAGGCGCGCAAGAAATTCTATCTCCAGAGGCGCATCATAAAGTGTGCCGTAAAAGTCCAACAGGAAGGTCTCGATATGCACAACGTCGTCGGATTCAAACGTGGGGTTTGTCCCGATGCTCGTCACTGAATCTTGAGACGGCCACTGCGCAGTATGCGTCCTGGTCACGTAAACCCCCTGTCCGGGTACGGCTGCATCTTCGGGGGGCCGCAGGTTGGCGGTGGGCATGCCCAGCGTACGACCTCGCCCTACGCCCGCCACAACCTGCCCCGCCAGCAGATGTGGTCTGCCTAGTAGACGGGCGGCGTCTTCAACGTCACCCTCCGCCACCAACCGGCGAATGCGTGTGGACGATACCGCGTCTCCCTGCGACTTGATGAGCTGTATGGCGCTCACCGAGAAGCCCTGGTCCCGGCCCAGCGAGAGCAGATCGATAGCAGTGCCCCTCCCGCCTCTACCAAAACGAAAGTTTGCCCCTACCGACACCTGTCGCGCACCCAATCTTTCCGACAACAGGCGAAGACAGAACTCGGCGGGCTCTAGAGTCGCAAACTCCACGGTGAACGGGACGGCCACCACTTCTTCCACACCGTAGCGTTCTAACAATCTCACCTTGACACCGAGTGGAGTGAGAATCGTAGGCTTGGAGTTCGGTCTGAGAACGGCTCCCGGATGCGGCTCGAAGGTCACAACAGTGGGCACACCCTGCATGGAATGCGCCATGTCCACTGCCATACCGATTATGCGCTGATGACCCACGTGGACACCGTCAAATGTGCCGATAGCCACAGCCCGCGGCACATCCTGGGGCAACAGTGCCACTTCTTCCAACGACCGATATACCCGCACGCCGGTTCGGCTCCCCTTCCTACTCCACCGGGCTGCTGAACACAACACGGGGTCGCGACTTACCCGTCACTCCCTCGTAGATGCCCAACAGGCCGTCGGCTCCGTACACACGGACGAGCCCCGCAGGAGCTTCGGCCAAATTGTTGCCGTTCCGCGCCCGCTTCTCTTCCACACCCTGCACATCATACCTGGGGAGCGAGAAAAGCACGTCGGACACGGACAGAACGGCGGGCGAACCTCCCGCCTCGATCGCCTCCGCTACATCATCGGGTGACACGGCATCCTCCACACTGAGCGCTCCGGACCTTAACCGTCGCAGTTCCAGAGCATACGCTCCCACCCCCAATGCCCGACCAAGGTCGTGAGCCAAAGTGCGTATATACGTCCCCTTCGACGTGCAGGCCCTAAGACGGGCCCGCTGGGCGGCGTCGTCGAACTCCAACAATGATAGATGGTGCACCTGCACCCGGCGGACGGGCGTATCACATGTTTCTCCGCGATGTGCACGACGATACAGTGCTTCTCCTTCCACCTTCACGGCCGAAGTGAGCGGGACCTGCTGCACAATATCCCCGCGAAACGACTCCAACGCCTGTGCCACCGTCGCCTCATCTGTGGTTTTACCGGTCATTTCGAGACGCCCACTCGGATCCTGGGTGGAAGATACCGTCCCGAACTGAACGGTGACCAGGTATTCCTTGGGGAACTCCATGACGAATTCCGAGATACGTGTCGCCTGCCCCGCCAACAGGACCAACAGACCGGTAGCAAACGGATCCAACGTGCCGGCATGTCCTAATCGGCGCCCCAGTAGCGGCTTCAGCCGACGTACTACCTGGAAACTGGTCCAACCCTCCGGCTTGTCCACCAACACGACCCGCGCAGGAGTCTCCGGCGACGCCGTCATAGACGTGTCTCGATCTCCTTCTTCAGAGCTGCTACGGCCTCCTCCACATCCGCGCGGATGGTGTACCCAGCTGCTCGTACGTGACCGCCGCCGCCCCAAATGTGGGCCACCTCCGACACGTCCACCGAGCCGTCGGTGGATCGCAGACTGACCCGGAACTCGCTTGCGCCGCCCACCAACTTCTCCCGGAAGAGCGCAGCCACACGAATCCCGGCCACAGTTCTGATACCGTCGATGATGCCCTCGGTGTGACTCTCCTGAGCCGCCGTATCCTCAAAATCCTGGACACGTAAGACGGCCACCGCCAATGCTCCATCGAGGAGAAACCGCATGGTTTCGAAGGCTCTAATCTTCAGCATCATCTTGCTCACCGGCGTGCTCTCGTACACCCGGCGATACACGTCATGCACATCCACGCCCATATCCTGCAAATCAGCGGCCATGCGGTGTGCGGCTGCTGTGGTGTTGCTGTACTGAAACCGTCCGGTATCAGTCACTATACCTACGTATAGCGCCGTCCCTATGGCTTTGGTTATGGGGAAACCACCCGCCCGAAAGACGTCGTACAGCACCTGAGTGGTGGAAGATGCCGTGGGGTCAACCAAGTTGACGTCGCCGAAGTGGGGATTGTCGGGATGGTGATCAATGTTCACACAGAAGCGGCTCTGCAGGCCCTCAGGGCCGAAACGCTCCACCGATGCGCAGTCCAGCGTGTACAGCGTGCCGGGCGAGGGCGGCAACTCACCCCGCGCCACTCGATCCAACCCCGGCAGAAAGAGATATTCCGACGGCAACGGCGCGCGACCCGGTACGTACCCTTTCCATGAGCATCCCAGGTCGTCGAATACTTGGCCCAATGCCGACAGACTGCCCAACGCATCGCCGTCAGGATTCTCATGAACAGCGATGAGGACCTTCCGCTCGTCTTTCAGGCGGGCGGCCACCTCCTCGGGAGTTGCAACGGTCCCTCCGACTACTGAACCCCGCCTGTCGTCCACACCCATGCCTTCCTCCGGTGTCACCGTTGCGTTGGGTCTATTGACCCTTCATCATCCGGAAGCTCATCTACATCAGCATCGATGCCCAGCGCACGTTCCTGCGCACGGATCATCATATTGATGCGCATGCCTGCGTCTATGCTCTCGTCATAGGCGAATTCCAGCTCAGGGCTGCGTTTGAGGTTCAGCTCACGGTTGATTTCTGCACGCAGGAAGCCCCCAGAGGCACGCAACGCATTCAACGTCTCCTCCTTCTCGAAGCGCGAACCCAGCACTGAGTAGTAGACCTTGGCGTGACGCAGGTCGGAGGTGACTTCGACACCGGTAATGGTCACAAAACCAATGCGGGGGTCCTTGAGACGCGAAGCCACAGCGCTGCTGAGCACCTCGCGCACGGCTTCGTTCACCCGCATCATTCTCTGTGTAGGCTTACGCATCGACCTCGTGGACCTCCTGGTATGCTTCCAACACCTCGCACTCCTGATCCACCAAATACGCTTCAACTGCGTCTAGGTCCTGTTTGAGCTTCTTCAGATCCGAGGCGGCGATGGCCAAGATCACTCCGGCTCGTTGCCACAGGCCTTGATAACCAACTTCTGCGAACGACGCGCCATAAGAACGCGTAAGACGAGCCCGCATGCTACGAAGAAGCATGCGCTTGTCTTTCAGGGAGGTGGCGCCGGGAAGATATAACTCTGCTCTCACCACACCGACGAACCCCCGTGCCGGCCTCTTATCTGGTGCGCGCAACTTCCTTTATCTCGTAGGCCTCGAGGATGTCGCCCTCTTTGAGATCATCGAATGCCTCGATATGAACTCCACACTCAAAACCGACCGCGACCTCACGGGCGTCCTCTACGAAGCGCCGCAGCGACCCGATGACACCCTCGTGGACAATACTGCCGTCGCGCACCACCCGGACTTTGCCGTTGCGGAGCAGTTTCCCGGACAGCACGTAACAGCCCGCGATGACCCCGATTTTAGAGGCACGGAACAACTGTCTGACCTCAGCCGAACCGATTTCGCTCTCGATATGTTCCGGCTCGAGCATGCCGACAAGCGCAGCCTCGACATCTTCGATGGCCTTGTAGATGACGCGATAGGTCCGCACATCCACGCCCTCGAACTCAGCGAGCGCCTTGGCTGCTACCGAGGGACGCACATTGAAGCCGATGACCACCGCACGCGAAGCGGCCGCCAAGTTGATATCCGATTCGTTGATGCCACCCACGCCGGAGTGTATGACGCGCACCTTGACCTCGGGATGCTCGATCCCGGTGAGAGCCTCTTCAAGCGCTTCCACTGAACCGGCAACATCACCCTTGATAACCAGAGCGAGTTCCTTGACTTCACCTTCCTTCAGGCGCTGGAAGAAGTCATCCAGACTGGTGGTAGCTGCGCGTGCCTTGGCCAGCGCTTCCATACGCACCCGTGCGGACCGCGCTTCTGCCTTCTGTCGCGCCACCTTCTCGTCTTTCACCACTTGGGTGAAGTCGCCAGCCGTAGGCACGGTATTGAAACCAAGAATCTGCACCGGAACCGATGGGCCCGCTTCCTTCAGTGGATTCCCACGGAAATCGAACATGGCCTTGACTTTCCCATACGATTCCCCACTGGCCAACGCATCGCCCACGTGTAGTGTGCCGCGCTGGACCAACATGGTTGCCACGGCCCCCCTGCCGGCGTCCAACTGGCCTTCAATGATGATGCCTGAGGCCTCTGCCTTGGGGTTGGCCTTGAGCTCCTGCACGTCGGCCACCAGCAGGATCATGTCCATGAGCTCGTCGAGATTGGTGCGTTTCTTAGCGGACACAGGAACGATTACGGTGTCTCCACCCCAGTCCTCCGGAATCAGACCCTGTTCCGCCAACTGCTGTTTGACACGGTCCGCGTTCGCATCCGACAGATCCACCTTGTTGAGTGCCACCAGCATGGGTACTTCTGCCGCGCGCGCGTGGTTGATGGCCTCCAGTGTCTGCGGCATCACTCCGTCGTTGGCCGCCACCACGATCACGGCTACGTCGGTCATATTGGCGCCGCGCGCCCGCATGGCGGTGAAGGCCTCGTGGCCGGGAGTATCAACAAAGGTCAGGTTACGATCCTTGTGTCGAACCCGATATGCTCCGATATGCTGGGTAATACCGCCGGCTTCGCCTGCAGCTACTTCAGTCTCACGAATGGCGTCCAGTAGCGAAGTCTTCCCATGGTCCACGTGTCCCATAACTGTGACAATCGGAGCACGTTCCAGCAGGTCTGCGGGGTCATCGTCAAAGCCCGGTCGCTGGGATTCCTCTTCCTCGGCGTGCTGGATCACCACCTGACGCTCGAACTCCTCAGCCAACACCAGGATCGCCTCATCCGACAGCGATTGCGTGATGGTGACCATCTCCCCCATGCGCATCATGGCTTTGATGACCTCGCCGGCTGAGATCTCGAAGGCGTCCGAGAAGTCCTTCACGGTGGCCCCGCTGGGCAGCGTCACCGGTGACTCCGTCCCCGGCGGCGTTTTCTTTTTCACCTGCTTCTCTGCTTCCGGAGTGCGGGGCCCCTTGGCATCGCGTGTGCCGCCGCGGCCACCTTTGCGCCCTGCCTGGGAGTCGATCACCACACGCCGCCGCCCGCCGCGCTCATCTCCACGACGCACTCGCGAAGGGGCAGGCGTGCCTGTGGGCCTCACGGGGGCCGCCGCTTTAGCCTCAGGCCCCATCTCCTTAAGTACTCCCTCCGCCCGCGGATCCCCGCCGGCTACCTTAGGCGCTCTTCCACCACGCTCCTCCGAATCGCGGCTCCGCCTGGCGGGAGCGCCCTTGGGAGCATCCTTGCCGTAACGGGCGGCTCCACCGCGGGCCGGTTCCGGTCCCGCTGTGGGACGCGCGCCGCGCGGCGCACCTGTGGGTCTTGAGCCGCCGGGCCGTTGCCCGGCCGGCTGTGCTTTGCCTGCGGGTGTGCCGGAGGCGCCGGCGGGTGGCGCCGGCGGTTCTTCTCCCTTGAGGCGCACTGTATTGGGCGCTTTAACCCCTTTGCGCAGGGGCACATCCGGTCCCACAACGGTGGGGAGATCGTCTAGACGAGGTCCCCTACCGCGGGGCCGGGGCCCTCTGCGAGGAGCTGCAGACGAACGCGTACTGCGGGCCGCTGCCTCCTGGTTCCTCAGCTCTTCTGCTGTCGCCACGATACGCGGTCCACGGGGAGCGGGGCTCGTGGCAGGACGGCTTGAAAATGTTTTCTGCGCACGCGAAGGCCGAGCAGCGTCCGCACGACCCCCATCCGCGACGGCCGACCGACCGTCCGGTTGTCGCGATGCGGGGACCGCATCCGACTTGACCTCTTGTCTGTCGGCGGTCTTTGCTTCCGGCTTGGAGTCACGAACCTCCTGCCCACCGTCACGTTTGCCGGCGGCGGCGCCCTCCACGGGCGCCGCCGCCGCGCTCTTCGGCTCCGGAGAAGAAGCTTCTTCAGCCCGCGAAGTCTTAGCAGCGTCTCCGTCGGTGGCCGTGGGTGCGCTCAGAGCACGCTCCACATCAGACTCCTCCACGCTGGAAAGATTGCTGGCTACTTCCACTCCGGCCGCACGCAACAACTCGGCCAGGTCATGCGTGGACATGCCTTTCTCTTTAGCCACCTCATAGATACGCCGCTTAGCCAAAACTCACCTACCGCACTCTTCACTCGTTGTGTTGAGCAACGCCACCAAAGACCCGCGCAGCTCTTCTTCTTTTATCATTACCGTTCGCCGGAATACTCTGGAGAATACCCTTTTTTTGAGTGCCCGTTCGAGACAAACCCTCCGTCTGCACAGATATGCGCCTCTACCGGTACGCAACTCGCCCGGCTCATCGAACACTACCTGCGCTTCTCCGTCAGCTTCCTCCACATGGAGCCTGAAAAGAGAGGCCTGCGCTACACGAGCACCACAGGCCACACATCTGCGCTCCGGTGTCCGGCGACCCTGTCCCATACCCTTCTGCCCACCGGACCTACGCTCCCTCAGGAACGCTCCTCGTCCTCCTGCCGCTCACCTGCGGCCTGATGTTCAGGTATACCGCAGTATAGACTGCCCGGCAAGGCTGCGTTGGGGCAGCGCTTCCCGCCGGCCGTGAGCGCGTGGCACCGCCCATCCGCCACGTCCTCCGTCATCTCCACCGGTGTTACCTCCGCCTCACACTCGGCCATCTGGGTCTCAGATTTGATGTCAATCTTCCAACCGGTAAGCCTATTGGCCAGGCGCGCATTGATACCTTCTTTGCCTATGGCAAGATTCAGTTGATCGTCGGGCACCACCACCGTGGCTTCCCTATTGGCATCATCCAACAGCACTTCCCGCACACGCGCCGGTGACAGCGCTTTGGCCACGAAACGAGCCGGCTCCTCATTGTAGGGAATGATATCTATCTTCTCGCCCCGTAGTTCCGAGACAACCATGCGTACGCGCGATCCGCGCGGACCGACGCACGCGCCGACCGGATCCACACTATCATTGTGAGAAACCACCGATATCTTGGAGCGAACCCCGGGCTCCCGAGCGACACCCATGATCTCCACCAGGCCGTCGGAGATCTCCGGCACTTCCAACTCGAACAAGCGCCGAATCAGCTCCTCGCTGCGTCGCGATAGTGTAACCGGAGGCCCCTTTGGGTTCTGGGACACTTCCTTGATGACGGCCTTGACCCTCATGCCGTGTTCGTACTTCTCATTCGGGACTTGTTCCGACTTGGGAAGCAACGCCTCCACCCGCCCCAGGTCCACCAGAGTGTAACGATTGTCCGACTGCTGCACGATACCGGTGACGATCTCTCCCAGACGCGTAGAATATTCACGGAAGAACATATCCTGTTCAGCTTCGCGGATGCGCTGGTAGATAACCTGCTTTGCCGTTTGTGCAGCTATGCGGCCGAAGTCGTCAGGGGTAACTTCCAAGCGCTCGGCCATGGAGGTGTCGATCTCCTGACCCTCTTCTTCAAGTACAGGCTGATAGTCTTCCGGGAAAATCAGCTCAAAGACATGAATCTCCCCGGTCTCCCGATCGATCTCGACCTCCGAGAAGGGTACGGCACTCGCCGTCTTATTGAACGCCGAATGAAGCGCGTCTTCAAGCGCGGAGATCAGCACATCAAAGGGGATCCCCTTCTCCTTCTCAATCTGGCGCAGGGCTTCAATGGTCTCCCTATTCAATCCCTTGCCCCCTGTCCAAATTCGTAGACCAGGTTGGCTTTCGATACCACGGCCAAATCAAGCCTTACATCAGAGCCATCCTGGCGGATGACGATGCAGTCATCCGTGGAATCCATCAGAATCCCATCCCACGCTTTGCGACCGTCAACCGCGACACTGGTACGCACCCGCACCCGCCTGCCCGTCTGGGCGGCGAAATGTGCTGGGGTCCTCAGTGGCCGGTCCAACCCCGGCGAACTCACTTCTATCACGCAATCTCCAGAAACCAGACCGGCCTCCTCCAGCCGAGCTTCGAGAATCCTGGAGACCGCGGCACATTGCTCATGCGTAACTCCACGCGGATGGTCGATGAACACCCTCACGATGCGGTGCGGTGCTACACCGGCCGCTTCTACCAGGACCACCTCCACTTCCGGCGTGGAATCCTGGAGTAGTTGTTGGATATATTCTTCGTCCAGCACGTGTGCCATTTTCTTTTGCACAAAACAAAAGTGGGCCGACTGTACCCACTTCTGTTCCCACTCCCTCGTCTTGATTCACTTTGTTACATTATAGCACGCTACGGTGCCTCCTCCCAGAGTCGGGACACCTTGGCCACCACCCTTTCCAGGGGCACTTCCAGCCTTTCTCCTCCCGCACGCGCCTCCACTTCCACCACGCGTTCTCCGGCTTTTTTGCCCACTGTCAGCCGCACGGGACATCCGATCAGTTCAGCGTCCTTGAACTTGACGCCCGGCCTCTCTGGTCGGTCATCCCATAGACAGGTGAATCCCTCCTGAGCCAGGAGATTGTGCAGAGATTGGGCCACTTTGGTCTGCACCTCATCTTCCGACTTGATCTGCACAATGTGGACATCAAACGGCGCAATACTTTTAGGCCACACGATACCCTTCTCATCGTAGTGCTGTTCCACCGCCGCTGCACTGATCCTGGCCGGCCCAATACCGTACGAGCCCATCACGATAGGCCGCTCAGTACCCGATTCATCCAAAACGGTGGCCTTGAGCGGCTTCGAATACTTGGTGCCCAGCTTGAAGATGTTTCCTATTTCAAGCACCTGCTCCACGCTCAGCGCCGCGCCACAGCGCAGACACGTATCCCCCGAGCGTGCCTCGCGGAGATCAGCGAACTCGGGTGAGAAGTCGCGTCCCACAATCACACCACAGAGGTGGGTGTGTGCCTTGTTGGCACCCGTAACATAGGGGCGTTCCCCACCCACTCCACCCGGACGCAGACTGTCATCTGCAATCACTCTTATGTCGTCGCTCAGGTTCACCGGTCCCACAAACCCAACCTCAACACCAAGCGCATCGATCACCTCATCGGGGTGCGCCGGCCGCGTGTCACTCTTCAGATGACGGACCAGCTTGGCTTCGTGCAGCTCGTGGTCTCCACGTACCAACGCCAGCACGGGCTTGTTTCCATCGGCCATCATCAGCAGCGATTTGATCAGAGACGAGGGCGGTACTCCCAAGAACTGCGACACTTCATCAATGGTCCTGCACTCCGGGGTGGGCACTTCTACGACATCGGAGGGGATGGTTCCCTCTTCATAGGGTTCCGGCGCTTGTGCCACCGATACCGCCAGCTCCACGTTGGCCGCATAACCGCACCCCGCACACAGCGCCACCTTGTCCTCACCGGCCGGTGTGGGCGCCATGTACTCGTGAGCGGTAGCCCCTCCCATCATGCCCGGATCACTCTCTACCCGGTAGAAGGTCAGGCCACAGCGCTTGAAGATGCGATCGTAGGCCCGGGCATGCATCTCGTAGCTGACATCCAGCCCTTCTGCGTCCATGTCGAAACTATAGGAGTCCTTCATGAGAAACTCGCGCACCCGTAGAATGCCCCCCTTGGCCCGAGGTTCATCCCGAAACTTGATCTGGATCTGATACCAGATCTGGGGCAACTCCCGGTAAGAGCGCAGTTCGCGCGAAGCCAGCCACGCAAACGCCTCCTCGTGGGTCATCGCCAAGACCATGTCGCGGGCGTTGCGGTCCTTGAGACGGAACATCTCTGAACCAATAGCGTCATAACGACCGGTGGCCTTCCATACTTCAGCCGGATGAAGCGTGGGCATTGACAATTCCTGGGCCCCTATAGCGTTCATCTCCTCGCGGATGATGTCGTTGATCCGCTCCATGACCCGCCACCCCAGAGGCAGAAACATATATATTCCCGCGGCGAACTGTCGGATGAAGCCTCCTCGGACAAGCAGCTTGTGGCTCACCGCCTCAGCATCCGCCGGATCTTCTTTCAGTGTGGGCATGAAGAGCTCAGAGGCCCTCATTCGTGTCCTCCTCCTTGACCCGCTCCCGCCGATCTCGCGCTTCTGCGGCGATCAAAGCAAAGAGCTCATCAACCAAGTGTTCTTGTGCCACCTTCTTTACGGGCCGGCCGTTAGCGAAAATCACGCCCTCACCTCTACCGCCGGCAATTCCGTAGTCTGCCTTGCGCGCCTCACCGGGGCCGTTGACCGCACAACCCATGACCGCGATTTCTAGGTCCTCTTCGATCTCCCACAGCCGGCGCTCTATCTGCTCGGCCATATCGACCAAGTCCACCTGCGTCCTTGCGCATGTAGGGCAGGACACCAAACGCGGACCACTTTCGCTCAAACATAGACTGCGCAGGATCTCCCGCGCCACGGGGATCTCGTCCACCGGATCACCCGTCAAAGAGACGCGAATGGTATCGCCAATCCCTTCCGCCAACAACGCTCCCATGGCTACGGCGCTGCGTATCGACCCCAGCCGAGGCGTGCCCGCCTCTGTGAGTCCCACGTGCAGAGGATACGGCAACACGTCGGCCAACCGGCGATTAGCATCGATGGTGACTGCGGCCGACGAGGACTTCACCGATACTTTGATGGCTTGAAACCCCAAGTCCTCCAGATAGGCCACGTTGCGCCGTGCCGATTCCACCAGAGCGCCGGCCGGATCGCGCTCTTCCAAGCCGCGTAACTCTCTCTCCAGCGAGCCGGCATTCACCCCCACCCGTATTACCGCACGATGTTCCTGCGCGGCCGCCACCACCTCGCGCAACGCCCGGACACCGCCGATGTTACCCGGGTTGATACGTACCCCGGCAGCACCTGCTCCCACCGCAGCCACCGCCAGCCGGTGATCGAAATGCACGTCGGCCACTATGGGTACAGGCGCCTGTACTATTATGCGGGGCAGAGCAGCGGCCGCGGCACGATGCGGCACCGCTATCCGCACTATGTCCGCCCCCGCCGTCACCAATGCCCGTATTTGGCTGAGCGTGGCCTCTACGTCTTCCGTTGGCGTATTGGTCATGGATTGAATACTCACTGGTGCACCCCCGCCCACGGGCACCCCACCAAGCATGATCTGAAGCGAACTGGACATGCTAGAAACCCGCTCCGGTCACCAGTCGCCCAATATCGTTTCCAGTGGCGACCAAAGCCAGTAAGAGAAACAGACCGAGTCCCACTATAGATACACGCTCGAATGTGCGCAGAGAAAACGTGCGCTTTGCAAGGGCCTGTACGATATTGATGAAGAAGTGCCCACCATCGAGCGGTAAAAGCGGCAGCATATTTAGCAACGCCAGTTGGATGCTGATGAATGCAAGAAGGGTGAGATAGTAGCCGTCCTGAAAAGCCGACGAAGAAATGGCCACAATACCCACGGGGCCGGCCAGGCCGCTGGGGCCCGTTACCGGCGATTGCCCCGTGATCAACTTCCCGATCTCACGGACAAGGAGGGTCAGGAGGTTCCAGGTGCGGTCCCCTGCAAACGTTAAGGCTTGGCCCAGGGTGGATGGCTGCTTCACCGCGGCCGGCCCCACTCCCAAGAAACCTCCTGCTTCTTGCCGGTCCAACGTGGCGTGCAGGGTGACCCGTTGGCCGTCGCGTTCCACAACCACCGATATAGTCTTCTCCGGATTGGCGCGGATAACCGCCTGAACCTCTTCCCAGCTGCTCACATCCTGTCCGTCAATGGACAAGATGGTGTCACCGGATATCACTCCGGCAGACTCCGCCGGACTGTCGGCCGCTACTTCTTGAATGCCCGTGGTAGGTACATAGAGGCCCTGGAGTCCCACAATGACCAGCATTACAAAGGCCACCACCAGGTTCATGGTCACACCGGAAACGATGAACAACAGACGCTGCCACAGTGGCTTGGCGTAGTACCGGCGCTCCAAAGGCGTATTCGCAACCTCTTCATCGCTGATGGCGGAAGATCCGGTGACGTATTCCTCTGGATCTCTCACCACAGCCTGTTGCTTGGTAAGAGCCGCCTCCTGTCTGGCGGCGAACTCCTCCTGGTGCATACCGGTCACGCGCACATAACCGCCTATAGGAATGGCAGAGATGCCGTATACGGTCTCACCTATACGCCGGCTCACTAGAAAACGCCCGTACCCGATACTGAATTCTTCCACTCGCATACCGGTGGCCTTGGCCACCAAGAAGTGACCCATTTCGTGGACCAGGATCAACAATCCCAGGCCCAGTACACCCACCACAATGCCTGCCAGAGTAGCCACGTGTTATCTATCCATTCTGCGTGAGTTCCGCAACCACCATCTCTGCTGCAGCACGGGTTCTGTAATCAAGATCTACAACCTCGGCGAACGTAGTGGGCGCGTCGACAGCCTCCCTATGAACCGTCTCCGCTACAACCTCCGGGATACCGGAAAACATCAATCGCCCTGCAAGGAAGGCGTGCACAGCCACCTCGTTGGCGGCATTCAGGACGCAGGTGGCGCCGTCTCCCTGCAATCCTGCAGCACGAGCCACCGATAATGACGGAAACGCCTCCTCGTCAGGTTCCTCAAAGAAAAGCATACCGGTTCGCGCGAGATCCATCAGATTCTTTCCAACCGGTAGGCGCCGAGGATAGTGAAGGGCATAGGAGATGGGTACCCTCATATCCGGGAGGCCGAGATGTGCGAGTAGTGCGCCATCAACCAAACGGATCAAGGAGTGCACGATGGATTGCGGATGAACGACCACTTCAATCCGTTCGTAGGGAATGTCGAAGAGATGGTGTGCTTCGATCACCTCGAGCCCCTTATTCATCAGCGTAGCCGAGTCGATCGTGATCTTGGGCCCCATGTTCCACGTGGGATGTGCCAAGGCCTGCTTGGGCGTCACTGTGCATAGCGCGTCGCGGGCCCAGCCGCGAAAAGGCCCGCCGGAGGCGGTGATCACAAGCGAGTCAATCTCGCTCGTCTCCCTGCCCAACATAAGTTGAAAAAGAGCCGAATGCTCGGAATCCACCGGTATCAGGCGCGCTCCGGTGGCCAAGGCGGCCGCCCGTACCATGCACCCGGCGCATACCAGACTTTCTTTGTTGGCAAGGGCAAGATCTACTCCTCGCCCCAGCGCCGCCAGCGTAGCCTCGAGGCCGGCGAAGCCTACGATACCGTTCAGCACCAAGTCGGCGTCCACTTCGCGCACCAGTTGCGCTGCGGCGTCGGGCCCACTCCACACCACACCTTCCGGATGCAAGGAGGAGCACACGGCCGCCTTTTTAGCATGTGCGACGGCCACGTGTGGTACTCCAAACTCCAATGCCTGCTCCAGCAGAAGCTCGGCGTTGCTTCCGCAACTTAGACCCACCACCGTGAGATCCGAACTGCCGGCGATCACCTCCAGGGCCTGGCGACCAATGGAGCCCGTGGAGCCGAGCACGATGACCCTCCTCATAACGGAAAGCCTTCTATCGAATCTCGTAGGAGCAGCCACACGGCCCAATAAGCGACGACTCCGGCCAGAAAGATGGAATCGAAGCGATCCAGGACGCCACCGTGCCCTGGAAGGATGCGCCCGGAGTCTTTGACCCGTAAATCCCGCTTCACCGCCGACTCCAGAAGATCTCCCAGCTGTCCGGCTACGCCGATGACGACGCCCAATATTACGGCGTCACGCAGCGACAACCATTCCGGATTGTAGATTTTCACACCAATGGCAAACAACACAGACCCTACCAGGCCGCCAATAGCTCCTTCGATGGTCTTGTTGGGCGAGATCCTTGGCGCCAACTTATGCCGGCCAATGAGTCGGCCTATAGCATAGGCGAAACTGTCGTTAAACCATGTGACCCCCACAGCCAACAACACCAGCGCGACACCGTGCTCCAGCGCCCGCAGCATCATCAGATACGATATTCCCATCACCACCCACACCAGACCAAAAATCGTCACGCTCATCCGTCCCGTGAGGTGGTCTCCAGGCCCCGCGCGCAGGGACCACATCACCAGCAGCGCGAGCCCGGCCGCAAAACCGCCTGCCAGGCCGCTCAGACCCCCAAAGTACACCGCAACGAGTGTCCCCGCTCCAACCACATACCCGATGAGCAGGTTGGGTCGATACGGACGAACCATGTTGTAATATTCATGGAGCCCGAGGAGCGTCACGATCAACGCGAAGGCCAAGAAGGCATATCCGCCCCAAATGATAACCAGAAGCGCCAGCGGGACGCCAACGATTGCTACAAGTAACCGCTGTTTAAGCATCCCTGTCCTGTCGCGCGCCGAAGCGTCGTTCACGAGCAGCATAGTCCGCAATAGCGGCTTCGAATTCAGCCTCACCAAAGTCCGGCCAGAGAATTTCAGAGAAGTAAAATTCGGAGTAAGCGGTTTGCCAGAGAAGGAAGTTGGACAGCCTCTGCTCGCCGGAGGTACGGATGACCAGATCAGGGTCACGCATGTCCGGCGCATAGAGTCGGGAGGCTATGGCTTCCTCCGTCACATCCTCGACACCGCATCCCATGTTAACCAAGGATTTCACCGCATCGACGATCTCAATCCGGCCGCCGTAGTTCAGCGCTACGTAGAGTTGGAGTCCTGTGTTTTCCGCCGTCCGTCGTTCAGCGCTCACCATTCGGTCCAGGAGCCCTTGATCCAAACCCGCGCGCCTGCCGATGAACACCAGCCGCACATCATTGGCATTCAACTCCTCGATCTCTCGATCCAGCGTAGCGGCAAACAGCTTCATCAAGCCGTCTACTTCCTCGCGCGGCCGATTCCAGTTCTCGGTGGAGAAGGAGTACACGGTCAACTCTTTCACACCCAGGCGCACAGCGCTTTTCACAGCGCGCTTCACCGCGCGGGCTCCGGCTTCGTGTCCCACTGCAACGGGTAGACCGTGTCGTGTCGCCCAGCGCCCGTTACCATCCATGATAATGGCAACATGGCGTGGCACGACGACATGAGAACTCCGCGCCGACGCGGCACACGGGCGGCGGTCTGCCCGAAAGATGCCCTTGAGCCATGCGAGGGCGTTCATAGCTGAGGGGCCTCCGAAGGCAGAGGCTCAGACCTCGAGGATCTCCTCCTCCTTGTAGACCAAACGCTCATTTAATTGCTCAATATAAGCGTTTGTCAGCTTTTGTACTTCATCTTCGTAACGACGCTCATCATCCTCGGATACCATACCCTCTTTCTTCATCTCCTTGAGATCCTGAATGACATCGCGTCTAACGTTGCGCACCGCTATTCTAGCGTCTTCCGCCATGCTGCGGACCAGACGCACCAGCTCTTTGCGACGTTCCTGCGTAAGTACAGGGATGCTCAAACGTACGATGTTCCCGTCACTATTGGGGGTGAGCGCAAGATCAGATTCCTGTATGGCACGCACCACTGCATTGACCGCCGATTTGTCGTACACGGTGATAGAGATGGTGCGTGGGTCCGGAGTAGCGAGATTCGCCAACTGTCTCAAAGGAGTCCGCGAACCATAATAATCCACCTGGATACGGTCGAGAAGCGCGGTGGACGCGCGCCCTGTGCGCACCGCGTTGAATTCCCCTACCAGGGACTCGACCGCCCCTTCCATGCGGCGCTTGGCGTCGGCCATCAGCTCGTCAATCACTGCCGTCCTCCTTCTCCCCGCCCCGGCAGAACATCGCCGGATGATACCACCGTGCCCAATCTCTCACCCTGCACCACCCGGCCTATATCGGCTGCATCCGCCATGCTGAACACTACGATGGGGAGGTTGTTGTCCATACACAGCGAAAAGGCCGTAGAATCCATTACCCGCAGCCCCTGCTCCAAAGCCTGGCGATGGCTGAGTTTAGGGATAAGATGGGCATCCGCGTTGGTTTCCGGATCGGAGTCGTATACGCCTCCATATTTCTTCTTTGCCATCAGGAGGGCTTCAGCGCCGACTTCCAGAGCCCGCAGAGCTGCGGCAGTATCTGTGGTGAAGTAGGGATTGCCTGTTCCTGCGGCAAATATGACTACACGACCCTTCTCCAGATGACGAATTGCCCGCCTACGAATGTAGGGTTCAGCCACTTCACGCATATCTATTGCCGACATGAGCCGCGTGTACGTACCCCGTGCCTCCAACGCGTCCTGCAGGGACACCGCGTTCAGCACCGTAGCCACCATCCCCATATAATCGGCAGTGGCTCGGTCCATGCCGTGCGCCGTCCCCATACTGCCGCGGAAAATGTTACCGGCCCCCACCACCACAGCCACCTGAACGCCCCAACTGCACACCCGCTCTATCTCTGCGGCCACCGCAGCCACGCGCTGGGTATCGATACCGAACGCCAAGTCGCCCAGGAGGGCCTCACCGCTCAGTTTAAGCAATATGCGCGTGTATGCCGGCCGCACGCCCTCTTCATCGAGCACCCCATCACCTCCCTTTCACGAGAGGGGGCGGCGCATACGCGCCGCCCCCTCCCCAGTTTCTTCGGGAGTTTACTCTGCCTGTTCGCCCACTTTGAATCGGGCGAATCTCGCAATTTCGATATTCTCCCCAATGCGACCCACCAGCTCCCGGCGCAGGGTCTCGATACTCTTCTCGGGTTCTTTGACAAACGGTTGCTCGAGGAGTACTACCTGTTCGTACCACTTGTTGAGCTTGCCTTCGGCTATCTTGGTCAGCACTTTCTCCGGCTTCCCGGTTTCTCGCGCCTGGGCCACATAGATATCCATCTCTTTCTTCAGCTCATCTTCAGCGATATCTTCACGACTGACCCAGCGCGGAGACGAGGCGGCAATATGCATGGCTACGTCGTGAACGAACGCCACGAATAGCTCGTTACGCGCCACGAAGTCCGTCTCACAGTTGACCTCCAACAACACGCCAACACGGGCTCCGGGATGGATATATGCGTGCACCAGCCCCTCGTTGGCCACCCGCGAAGCCTTCTTGTCAGCCGTGGCCATACCCTTGGTTCGTAGGATCTTGACCGCCTCTTCCATGTTGCCGGCGGCCTCTTCCAGGGCCCTCTTGCAGTCCATCATCCCCGCGCCACAGAGGTCACGGAGTTCTTTCACTGTATTTGCATCGACTGCCATGCTTCTGTCGCCTCCAATTACTGGGCCCTTGGGGCCTCGTCACACTACCAGCCCGCGGGCCTCTCAGACGGTTTCAGTGGTCGCGTCCTGGGCTTCGGCGGGAGCCTGCTCGCCTTCTGCGCCTTCCGAAGCTGCTGCGAAGTCGGTCTCCGTGAAGCGCCGACGTCCTTCCTCAATTGCGCGCGCGATAGTGCGGACGATCAGGCTGCAGGAACGGATGGCATCATCGTTACCGGGGATAATATATGTAACCTCATCCGGGTCACAGTTTGTATCTACAAGCCCAAGAAGCGGGATACCGAGCTTGTTCACCTCGTTGGTGGCGATAACTTCCCGTTTGGGGTCAACGATGAAGACGGCATCCGGGCGCCGCGACATCCCGGCCACACCGCCCAGGTTGGTCTCCAGTTTCCCCAGCTCACGTTCCAGATTCATGCGCTCTTTGGTTGGAAGCAGGTTCAGCGAGCCATCGGTCTGCAGACGCCTGAGCTCGTGCAGGCGATTGATACGATTGTGAATAGTGGAGAAGTTGGTAAGGAGCCCGCCCAGCCAACGATGCGAGACGTAAGGCATTTCTACTCTCGCAGCCTCCTCACGAATTACATCTTGGCACTGCTTCTTGGTTCCTACGAAGAGCACGGTGCCACCGCGTTCCGCCACGTTGCGCGTGAAATCGTAGGCGCGATCAAGCAGCGCGGAAGTCTTCTCCAGATCGATGATATGGATACCGCCCCGCTCGGTGAAAATATAGGGCTTCATCTTGGGATTCCAACGCCGTGTCTGGTGTCCAAAATGCACCCCAGACTCCAGCAGCTGCTTCATGGAGGCAGCAGGCATGTTCTTACTCCTTCTGGTTGTGTATAACCACGAGAGGACGCTCACGGAACCCAAGAGGCACCACCGCGGGCGCCATCCTCTCGGTCGATCGACGAGCCGATGTAGTGTAGCACACGGTCCGCCGTCTTTAGACCAAGGCGGCCGCTCCCAGACGAGCCACGCTCAGCCTTCCTGAGGGTCTAAGAGTACGTCAGAAGCTGTTCGGGTCCAGCTGATCCTTGACACGGCCTTTGAGGCGCAGGATGGCCTTGGTATGTAACTGCGAGACACGTGATTCCGTCACACCCAACACCTCTCCGATCTCCCTCAGAGTCAGCCCCTCATAGTAATAGAGACCGATGACAATCTTCTCCCGTTCAGGCAGGCGCCGGATGGCGTTGGCCAGATGCTCTTTGAGGGAAAGCAGATCGAGCGCCTTGGAAGGGTCTGGAGCGCTCCCATCCTCCAGGGTGTCCATGAGGCTGATCCTGTCACCCTCTGTCCCGGACATACGCCAACACTCATCCAGGGCCACGATGGAGCCGTTGCTAATTTGAAGGAGGATGTCCTGAAGCTCGGTGGCGCTCATCTCGAGATCGGCGGCAATTTCCTCGTCGGAGGGCGCACGTCCCAACTGATTCTCCAGCCGAGTCACGGAACGCTCCACCTGCCGTGCCCAGTGGCGCACTGATCGCGGTACCCAATCCAAGGCCCGAAGTTCATCGATGATGGCGCCCTTGACACGAGACAGCGCATACGTTTCAAACTTGATGTTGCGCCCCGGATCGAAGCGTTCAATAGCCCCAATCAACCCCAGCAATCCGTAAGACACCAAGTCGGCTTCTTCAACATGCGCCGGCAAACCGCTGCGCATACGTCCGGCCACGTACTTGACCAACGGCGAATACGCCAATATCAACTCGTTACGAGCCTGTTCGTCGCCGAATTCCTTGTAACGTGACCAACAGAAGCCCAGATCATGTGCTGCGTTGCGCTCCTCCACCCGCATTTCAAGCCCTCGGATGAGCACGTCGGTACGATTCTCGCAGATGGGTGGCCGAGACGTGCGTGTAAACCTGAGTGGTATTCAAGGATGCGTGCCCCAGGAACTCTTGAATGGACCTCAGGTCCGCTCCACCCTCTAGTAGGTGCGTTGCAAACGAGTGGCGAAGCGTATGTGGTGAAATCTTGGTGGCGACTCCCGAACGATCCATGATGTTAAGCAATCTGCGCCTAACATCGGATGGGCTCAGCGGGCGGCCGTTCCGACTCACAAACACACGATCCTGCCCTTCTCTTGCACGGTCAGGTAGCTTGCAGACGAGCTCACCCCGCCCATCAGAGATATATACCTCCAAGGCATGACGAGCCGGCCGTCCAAACGGAACCACCCGCTCCTTCCTCCCTTTCCCCTTCACCCTGACCTCGCCCGTGGCAAAGTCGAGGTCACAAAGCCGTAACTCCAGCAACTCTCTGGTACGCAGGCCGGATGAGTATAGCAATTCGAACATAGCCCGGTCACGAAGCGCCAACGCACCTCTGCCCGGCACGGCGCGCAAAACCTTACTCATCTCCTCCGGCGAGAGTACCGCAGGGAGACGCTTAGGCAGTCTAGGCGTGCGCAAAGTTGCGGCGGGATCCGCCTCTACGATACCATCGTCGGCGGCATGGCGGAAGAAGCTGCGCATGGTGGAGAGTTTGCGGGCCAAGCTCCGCTTGGAGCACGGTTGCCCATCAGAAGCAAAGGAACCATCCGCCAAGCGAGACACAAAGATCCTTAGCTCCTCGACGGAAACCTCGTCCAGTGACTCCTTTCCCTGCTCCTTAAGGAACGCCAGCAGGCGATCCACATCTGCTTGATAGGCCCGAATAGTGTGAGGACTATAATCCGCCGCCACCAGACTCCGCAGGAAGCGCGCTCTTTGTTCTTCTAACGTCATTTGCAAAGCGCTCCCGCCATCGCCCACTGACACCGGCGGGTCTTCTTTGCCGTGGTCTTGCCCGTGGTATATGAGATCTTCCTATGTGGCACTTGGACCACGCCCGCTCGTCCTCTCTTCCGGAGGACCGCCCTCTCACCACCCGACGAGTCGGTCTTTTTGCCGTACGTCAAGGTGGAAGACCATACACACCTACACTACAACGATTGACCGCTCCATCCAGTTCGAGCACGGATAGCGCCGCCGCCGACTCCCGCGTGGAGCATCCCACCGCCGCCGCTACCTCGTCAATAGATCGCGGCCCGTTGCTCAGCGCTTGAAGTACAAGCCTCTCAACCGCTCCTTCCGGAAGGGGTCGACGTCCACCATCCCCACAACGAACTTCCGATTTCCGCTCTCTTCTCTCCGTTCTCGTTTGAGTAGCGTAGTCCTCCACAGCCTGCTCAATGTCGTAGATGATGAATGCTCCTTCGGCAGCCAAGCGATTGGTTCCTAAGCTCCCCGCACTCCCCACCGGCCCCGGTACCGCAAAGATCGGCCGATTAAGTTCGAGCCCCTCGTCAACTGTGAGCAATGCACCACTCCGTTCACCCGCTTCAACAACGATCACGGCATCGCCCAACGCAGCCATGATGCGATTACGAGCCGGGAACGTCCAGCGCGCCGCCGGTGTGCCCGGCGGGTATTCGCTTACCAGTACGCCTCGGTCCCCAACTTCACGGTAGAGATGAGCATGGTTGCGGGGATAGACGATATCCGGCCCCGCCCCCAACACGCCTACAGTGGGCGTATCACCTCTGAGTGCCCCCGCATGTGCCCTACCGTCGATGCCCCTTGCCATACCGCTTATAACCGACACACCCGCACGAGAGAACATCTGCCCCAGGGCTTGGGCGATACTGCACCCGTATCCCGAAGAACGTCGCGTTCCCACGATGGTTACGCGCGGCAAAGCCAGGATCGCCTCCCAAACACTGTGCTCCCCTTTCAAGTACAGACCAACCGGTGGTTTGGCCAGACCGACAAGTACATGTGGGTAATACTCCTGCCCATAGGTGACGAACCATACGTTCTTTCTCCGAAGCCGTTCCTCCATAGCACAGACATCGAAGCGCCGCCTGTGCTCCACCACTCCTTCCGCCGCTGTCATAGACATACCGCGGGCAACCAGCTCCCGAGGCGACGCCGTCCACAGGATGTCTAGCCCCAGTTGGCAGGAGAGGCGCAGAAGCCTAGACTGCCCCTTAGACACCAGCGACGAGATCCAGAGGGCGGCGGCACGCGCCGCCGCTTCTTCCCCACCACCCCGCCCATCGTCCCGACTCATGTCCTCCACGTCCAACGATCAGTGAGGTGAAGTCCCGCCGCCTCAGCCACATGCTCCTCCCGCACGAAAGGCGATTGATCCAAGTCCGCCACAGTCCTGCTAAGAGCTACCAACCGAGCATGGCTCCGCGCTCCAGCGCGTCCACCAGCAAGGAAACGGTGAAGCAGCTTGATGGCTCCGCTGGTGAGCTGGGCACGCTCCTCCACACGTCGTGGATGCTGTTCACCCGCAACGCCATATCCTGCAGCGCGCTCCGTGTCCACCCGCAATCGCCTAAAGTTCTGCGCTGTCATTACCCGCTGCTTGATGAGCGCAGATGTCTCTTCTACCGGCACATCCGCCGTCATCAAACTCCCCAGAGAAATGGGCGGCAACTCCAGCAGCATGTCGACACGGTCCAGAAGAGGTCCACTTACATGGCGTCTGTAGCGATCGGCCTGCGCCGGCGAGCAGGTGCAGGGGATTGTTGGATGGCCTGCGTAACCGCACGGACACGGGTTCATTGCCGCAACCAACGTGAACCGAGCCGGGAACCGGAATGACCCTGAGCGCCTGGTGATAATCACATGCCCGTCCTCCAACGGCTCTCTCAGAGCTTCCAGCGAGTCCCTCATCAACTCCGGAAACTCATCCAAGAACAACACGCCGCGATGCGCCAGTGTTACCTCCCCGGGGCGGGCGGGTGACCCGCCTCCCACCAGAGCTGCAGTAGATGCGGTGTGGTGAGGGCTGCGAAATGGACGTTCCGTCACCGGTCCGCCGGCCTGCGAGAGCAGGCCGGCGGCGCTCCAGATGCGGGTGACTTCAAGCGCCTCTTCGCCATTGAAATCCGGCATAATTCCCGGTATGCGCCGAGCCAACATGGTCTTCCCTACTCCGGGTGGCCCCACCATGAGCAGGTGATGCCCACCGGCCGCCGCAATCTCCAGCGCCCTCTTGGCGGCACGCTGTCCGGCCACATCTGCAAAATCCGGCTGATGCGACGCAACGGAACCGAGTCTCTTCTGTCTCCATTGCACCCAACGTTGCCCGCGCCTGCGAAACCACGCACGAGAGCGCGGACAACAACATGCCGTCACCGCCTCTGTGAGATTGCGCACACCGATGGCCAGTTCCGGTGCAGAAGCCATAGCTTCGGAGAGGCACTCCATAGGGACCAGAAATGAACGCATCCGGGCACCTCCGGCCGCTTCCGCCATTCCCAGCACTCCCCGCACACTACGAACTTCTCCCTGCAAACCGAGCTCCCCCACCGCCCCAATATCTCTCAGCAAGGCGGCCGGAAGGTGGCCTGCGGCACCCAGTATGGCCAGGGCCAGCGGAAGATCGAATCCCGGCCCCTCCTTCCTCACATCGGCCGGGCTGAGACTCACCGTGATCCGCTGAGTGGGCAAAGGGCATCCCGCCGTAGCGGCAGCGGACCGCACACGCTCTTTGGCTTCACGCACAGCTGTGTCCGGGAGGCCCACAATGGTCACGCCCGGCAGACCAGGCCGTACATGCGCTTCTACGCGTACAGGAACCGCATCTATTCCTAACAAGGCATACGCACTGATTGAGGCCGTGCCCATATTGTTTATCAAGCCGCCAGGACATCGCGAAGATGCCGCAGCAGCCGTGGACTGTTGGTGTCCAGTTCCACCACGATCACATCCAACCGTACGCCCATGACGGGTGGGCGCTCCAGACCCGCCAACCAGTAGGCGGCAGCGCCAAGAAGCCTTCTTACCTTGCGCGGGCCCACTGCCTCCAAGCCCTCACCGTACCGGACGCCGCTCCGGGCCTTCACCTCAATCACCACCAGGCAGCCCTGATCCCACGCCAAAATATCCACCTCACCGGCCGGAGTGTGGAATCTGGTAGCGAGAACCTCCCAGCCTAGGTTTTCGACGTGCAGAAGCGCAACATCTTCCGCCAACCGACCTTTGCTCGTACTGGTGACCTTCAAGTTCCGCCGCCCTTCGTCAGGTATTTCCATCTGCAGGAAGGGTACGGTGGCACTACCGCATCGAAGATCGGTCTTTGGTTGTATCTTGGCTACATATCGTCCGGCTCGGGCAACGAAAGCTGGTGGGTACTGACTCCCGCAAAAGAAAGCCGGTGAAACGGACACGCACCCCGCGCGGCCAACACTTGACGATGACGTCGCGTGGCGTAGCCCACATGCTCATCGAAACCATATGCCGGGTAATGCGCGTGAAGGGCGTGCATCAGCCGATCGCGAGTCACCTTGGCCACGATGGACGCCGCCGCCACTGCTGCACTCCGCCGATCTCCTCCCACCACCGCGCTACAGCGGAGCTCATCGCGTCCCAAGTCGAAACCGTCCACCACGGCTACATCGTACGCAGCTTCCACAATACGCAGCGCCGAAGCCAATGCAGCCAAATTCGAGCGATGCAACCCCCGAGCATCCAGGGAGTCCGGCGACACGCTTACCACCGACCATCGCGCGCAGCTCGTCAGAATTGTCTGGTAGAAGTTTTCACGACGGCGTGCCGTCAGGAGCTTGGAATCCCGCAAACCAGCGAGGACCCGCTGCGGCGCAGCCGCATAGTCGAGCACCACAGCAGCACAGACCAAAGGTCCCGCCAGACAACCCCGACCCGCCTCGTCCACTCCGGCGAGGAGCCTGAGATCCATCCCCGCACAACGCAACATATCGCGATCGAACTTGAACAGTTCACCCACATCGTGGCGAGAATTGCTGCGACGGTTCCGGGAGAAATCTGACGGGCACACGAAGGCCTGCCTCTAAAGCCCTCCAAAGCGGCTCAGCGGCCAATAGACAAGGAATGCTTTGCCGAGAATGGCTTTCTCGTCCACTGGGCCGAACACTCTGCTGTCGCCGCTGTTATTTCGGTTATCCCCCATCATGAAGTACGAACCTTCGGGCAGCACGATCTCGTCGTAGTAGCCGAGTATCTGCTGCTCCTTCAGATACGGCTCCTCAAGGGTCACCCCATTCACGAACAACCTGCCGGAACGCACCTCAACCGTATCGCCACCCATGGCCACGATGCGCTTGATGTAGTCTTCCTTGCCCAACGGTGGACGAAACACGATGATATCTCCGCGCTGAGGCTCCCCGAAGCGATACGACAAACGATTCACAAGCACACGATCGCCCTTGAGTAACGTTGGCTCCATCGATTCCGAAGGAATCCCGAACGGCTTCACCAGAAACTGCTGGATCAGCAGAGCCAGGACAAAAGCCGCTCCCACGATAAGGATGATCTCACCTATGAACCCCAGCAGCGAAGCTCCGGATTGTGTGTTGCCGCGGCCGGGAGGACCGACGGCATGCGGCTGCACGGTTTCCGGCCTATCTGATTGGGCGCGGCGCAAACGCACGAGTGGACTCGAAGAGACTCAGACGCGCTTCTCTTTTATGCGGGCCTTTTTGCCGATCTTCTGCCGCAGATAGTACAGCTTGGCACGGCGGACATCGACGATAGCTGTAACTTCAATCTTATCTATCTTGGGGGAGTGCAGAGGGAAAGTACGCTCTACACCCACACCGAAAGACTGCTTGCGCACGGTGAATGTCTCCCGCACACCCTGGCCCTGGCGCTTGATGCAGAAACCCTGAAACACCTGGATACGCTCGCGGCTGCCCTCAATTACCTTGAAGTGAACCCGCAACGTATCACCGGCCTTGAATTGGGGAATATCACTGCGAAGCTGCTTCTGTTCGAGTACGTCGATGACCGTCATGACTCCATTCCTCTACCCGCACATGCTGGTTCCGGCGATGACCGGCAGCAAAGATACCAGACTTTTGGGGATCGCTGCGGTTTCAGCCGTCTATCGATTCCATTCCGCCTCCGTGAGAGGACGAGACTCCACTCCATTCCGCCCACGCCGAGAGCCTCGTCATGCTGCGCCGCCAAGCGGCTATGGCCCCATGATTGCCGCTGACGAGAATCTCGGGCACCTCGCTTCCCAGATACTCACGGGGACGGGTGAAATGAGGATATTCGCCTGCTCCACCCAAAGCGGCGGAGAAGGACTCTTCCAGCGTACTTGCCTGGTTACCCAGCACCCCCGGCATTTTGCGTACCAGAGCCTCCACCACGATCATGGCCGGCAACTCGCCACCGGCAACCACATACGGCCCCACAGACAGTTCATCCGTAGCGAAGAGCCCACTCACCCGCGCGTCGAAACCCTCGAAGCGACCACAGAGAAAAACCAAATCTCGCGTATCGCAGGCGAGTTTGCCGGCCACACCGTCATCGAACGGTTCCCCCGCCGCCGACAGGACCACCACCCGACGCTCTCTGCGCACATTCTGTGGAGGTATCCCAAACACATCCTCAAGCGCCCAGCCCACGGCATCGACCCGCATGACCATGCCGGGCCCGCCGCCATAAGGAGTATCGTCGACCTCCCCGTGCAGCAGCCGGGTGTGATCACGGATATTGTGAATCTTAACCCGGACGACACCGCCCTTGATGGCCTCGCTCAAGGGATGCTGGTCAACGAACCACGAGAAGGCTTCCGGTACCAGCGTGAAGATGTCGATTCGCCTACTCGTACTCCCCCCTTCAAAACACAGACCGCTGCCGGCATCCTGCCGTTCAGCCTACAAATCTGCGCAGGACCACAAGTCGCCCGCCCGGCAGATCTATCGTCGGAACCGCCTCCATAGTGAAGGGAACGAGCAGCATGCCGCCGTCACTGAGCCGCAGATTGAGAACCGGCTGGGCCGGTGTGTCCAGAAGTTCCACAACTTCCCCCAAGAGATCGCCGTGCTCGTCTTCCACGTGCAGACCCGCCAACTCAAAAGGATAGTACTCACCCTCGGGTAGTACGGGCAGGGAGGAGGAGGGAATCTCAAGTATGCAGCCGCCCAGCGCCTCCGCCGCCGTCCGGTCGGGGACGCCTGCAAACGAGATGAGCAACGCGCCCGTCGTAGGACGAACGGCCGCAATCACAAGCTCGCTGCGTTCCGTTGCAGAAGAGACTTCCTCTCTTCTGCGGCAGAACACCACGCTGCCCTTCACGAAGCGATCCGGATTGTCAGAATCGTTAACTACCCGAACCTCACCGTGCAGACCGTGTGCACGCTGGACGTGCCCCACCACGATCCAATCAGGTCTGCCCACCTGCTTTTTCTCAGTCAACAATCTCGATAATGGTCTTCCTACCGCTGCGTACCGAGCCCGCCTTGATCAGAGTGCGCAGGGCCCGAGCTATGCGGCCCTGACGTCCTATTACCTTCCCCACCTCGTCCTTGGCTACACGAAGCTCTAAAACGACACCGGCGTCGGTCTCGCGTTCCTCCACCCGCACTTCTTCCTTCTGCTCTACAAGACAGCGGGCCAAGTACTCGAGCAACTCCTTGGGGTCGGGATCCACAGACATCTCTTACAAGATGCCCTTGATTACCAGAAGATTCCGCACCGTGTCGGTGGGCTGAGCGCCCTCGGACAACCACTTGCGGGCCCTCTCCTCATCGATCTCGATGGTAGAGGGATCCGTCTGAGGATTGTAGAGCCCGATACTGTCAATGAAACGCCCATCACGTGGAGCACGTGAGTCCGCAACCATCACGCGATAGATAGGGTTCTTTTTGCTTCCCCGCCTGGCCAGTCTGATCGAGACCGCCATGCGCACCTCCTTGTGCTTGGCCGGCCGACGTTCCCCGCCTCCCGGCCCTGTGTGTCTTCTTGCGCCTTTCTACATGCCAAACATCTGGAACGGGTTCTTCGGCATGCGGCCCGATCCAATCTGTTTCATCATTTTCTGCATCTGTTTAAACTGGTTCAGCAGCTGGTTGACCGCCTGAATATCGCTGCCCGATCCAACCGCAATACGACGCCGCCGACTCCCACCAATGATATCCGGATGACGGCGCTCCTCTGGTGTCATAGATTGAATAATAGCCTGAATGCGATCGAATGCCTTGTCGTCGACCTGCAGGTTGCGCAACTTAGCAGTGGGCAATCCGGGGATCATGGACAGGATACTCTGCAATGAGCCCATCTTGCGCACCTGCTGCAACTGGTCCATGAAATCGTCAAATGTGAACTGGCTCTTGAGAAGCCGTCTCTCCAACTCGGCCGCCTGCTGGGCATCGAGCGACTGTTCCGCCTTCTCGATCAGCGAGAGCATATCTCCCATGCCCAAGATGCGCGACGCCATGCGGTCGGGGTGGAAGTACTCGAAGCCGTCAAGCTTCTCGCCCGTGCTCACGAACTTGACCGGTCTGCCGGTAACAGCCCGCACCGACAATGCCGCACCACCTCTGGCATCGCCGTCCAGCTTGGTGAGCACAATGCCGTCCAAGTCGACCTTGTCTTGGAACTGCTGGGCCACGTTGACGGCGTCCTGGCCGGTCATAGAGTCCACCACCAACAAAATGTTGTGCGGCTTCACGTTCCGGCGGATGCGCGCCAGTTCCTCCATGAGGGGCTCGTCGATGTGCAGCCGACCGGCCGTGTCGATGATGACTACGTCGCGGCCGTCCTCCCGGGCACGGGCAACACCGTGCTCGGCAATATCGACCGGATCGGCGTCCGTACCCTCGTCGTATACGGGAACATTGAGTTGGGCACCCAGGGCCTTGAGCTGGTCCACCGCTGCAGGTCGATAAACATCACCGGCGACCAATAACGGGCTCTTGCCCTGCCCCAGTAGGAAGTTGGCCAACTTACCGCAGGCCGTAGTCTTACCCGAACCCTGCAGCCCTACCATCATCACGACCGTGGGCGGCCGCGACGAGAAGGCGAGCTTGTTGGCCGTGGATCCCATGAGCGTGGTGAGTTCCTGGTTGACGATCTTGATGACCTGTTGAGCCGGAGTAAGACTCTCCAGCACCTCCGCGCCCAGAGCCCGCTCTTTGATGCGGGCGACGAATTCCTTGACCACTTTGAAGTTGACATCGGCCTCGAGCAGGGCAAGCCGAATCTCACGGGCCACCCGCTCAATATCTGTATCTGTCAGTTTTCCGTGGCCTTTCAGGCCGCCCAAGGCTCCTTGGAGCCGATCGGACAGGGATTCGAACAACCGAGGCACTCCTCACATGTTGGGCGCGGACAAGGCAGTTTACCGGCGTCGCCTGAGCCCGTCAAACCGGGGGCTCTCCGTACTCCTCCGACGCGTATCGCATCTCTCCGTAAACCAAGTTACACAATATTATAGCGTTCGAGCGATGAACAAAAGTTATACGGACAAATGACGATGGGGGATGATCTTCCAGAAATCATCCGGAAGCTTCTTACGCACGGCACCAGGTACGCCCATATTCAAAGCCCCCCGACCTTTCGTCCTCATCCATCCCGGCAGACACCCCGCTGCGAAGGTGAAGGATTCAGGCTGGTATGCCTTGTGCCTAGCCATAATCGTTCAGGATTATGACCTGCTCCGGATCCACCTGAACTTCGAAGAGATCCCCTTGTGTCGGACCTCTGTTCGTCTCCACTTCCGCCTCCAATTCAGAGCCATCGGTGAGTACAACGGTGACGGCGTAGCGGCCCCCACGGAAGGTGCTTGTCACGACACGAGCGAGCGCTCTGTCGTCAGCGGACAACCCCTCTCCCGACGCATCAACATCCGGCGGCAGGAGGTCGATCCCCTGAGGCCGCATCACCAGCGTCCGTTGACCGACCTCCTGGGACGCGACGCGCACTGTGCCCCAGGGCAACCGCGCGAAGCCTCCCCGGACCTCTGCCGAGAAGATGTTCGAGATGCCCATGAAACGTGCCGCCCACGCGCCCGCCGGCCGCGCCCACACTTCTCCCGGCGGACCGACCTGTACAACTTTTCCGTCCCGAATCAGAGCCAGGCGATCCGCCACCGAAAATGCTTCGTCGTGGTCATGAGTAACGTAGAGACCGGTCATTCCGCGGGCACGAAGCAGGTCGCGCAGCTCGGGCAGCAGACGATCCCGCAGAACACGGTCGAGCGCGCCCAACGGCTCGTCCAGCATAAGCAGGCGCGGCGACGGAGCCAGAGCACGAGCGAGTGCCACCCTCTGCTGCTCCCCGCCGGAGAGGGCGGTAACCGGCCGCTCTTGATATCCGTCAAGACCGACCCAGCCCAAGGCCTCGTCCACCTTCTGCTTCACTGCGGCCGGCTCTTCGCCTGCCATGCGTAGACCAAAGGCCACGTTGGCCGCTACGTTCTTGTGCGGGAAGAGGGCAAAATCCTGGAACATGAGGCCGAAGCCTCTGCGATGTGTCGGCACCCCCGCCAGATCCCTGCCGTCCCACAGCACACGTCCGGACCGCGGTGCAAGGAGGCCCGCGACGACACGAAGCAGCGTGCTCTTACCCGACCCGCTGGGACCGAGTACGGCCACCATCTGACCGTCATCCACCTCCAGATTCAGCCCGTTCAGAACTTGAAGTTCCCCGAGCACAACAACAAGATCCTCTATCTCAAGCACATCGCCACCCTGTCCATTGATTGCCGATCCTGAAACCGTCCTAGATTTTCGCTCCAGTCCGGCATCATCAGAACTCGCCTGCCTCTCCCACACGCACCCGCTCGATGAGGACGATGGAGAGCGCCGTTACAATCATGAGGATGGTGGCCAAAGCCATAGCCTGACCAAAGCTGCCTCGCCCCGGCTGAGACAGTAACCGGTATATGGCCACGGGAACAGTCGTGGTGTCCGGACGGGCGATCAGGGCCGTAGCGCCGAACTCCCCCAGAGAAATCGCAAACGCAAAGCCTCCAGCGACCATGACCGACCGTGTCACCAAGGGAAGGTCAACCTCCCTCCACACTCTGAGCGGTGATGCCCCCAGCACGCGTGCCGCCTCGCGCAACTGCTCGCGCACAGCCCTCAGCACCGGAACCGAACTTCTCACCACAAAGGGAATGGCCACCAAGGAATGAGCCAGAGGTATCAGAATGGGAGAAGTGCGAATATCGATGGGGCGATCCAAAGCGATCAGGAACCCAAGTCCGATGGTCACGGCCGAGGTGCCGAGAGGAAGCATTAGAAGGACGTCGAACCCACGAGACAGGAGATCCCGCCCGCGCGCTATCACGCCGGCGGCGAGCAGACCTATCACCAGCGAGATGACGGTTGCGGCCAGCGAGTACAGCAGTGAATTCTGAAGCGCCTCATAGGGCGACAAAACAAGTGCTCCGCCGCCGCCCTGTAGCAGCGTGCGGTAGTGGTCGAAGCCGTAGCCTCCAACCGTCCGAAGTGATCTCTCGACCAGGAGCAGAAGCGGCCCCCCCAGAAATACTCCGGTGAAGACTATTACCCCTCCAACGATAGCCCGCTCCCGCCAGGTCTGCGGGCGGCGTGCGGTATCCGCCGCCGCCCGTAATGGTTGCTGCACCGTAACCCGCTCCTGATAACGGGAGTAGAGCCACAAAATACCCCCTACCAGCACAAGTTGGACCACTGCCAAAGCCCCGGCAACCGCCAGGTTGAGAAAGCTGGTGGTCTGACGCCAGATCTCCACTTCTATGGTGGCATAACTAAGTCCGCCCAGGATGAGCACAACCCCGAAGGAAGTGGCGGTAAAAAGAAACACCATTGACGAGGCTGCCGCCAAAGCCGGACTGAGCAGAGGTAGCGTAACCTCACAGAAGGTTCTGACGCGACCTGCCCCCAGGGTCCGCGAAGCCTCCTCCAAACGTGGATCTAGGTGGGCCCAGAGTCCTCCTACCGTGCGCACAATCACAGCGTAGTTGTAGAACACATGGGCTATCAGGATGGCCCAGATGGTGCGGCGAAGATCCACCCCCAGTGGTCCCGATGGCCCGAGTAGGGCCAGGAAAGCAGCCCCCACTACCACGGTGGGGAGAACAAAAGGAATAGTGAGGCCGGCTCTAAGAAGATCGCGTCCGGGGAACTTGAAGCGGGCGAACACCCAGGCGGCCGGAAGCGCCACCACCACGGTCAGGATCGTGGAAACAGTCGCCTGCCAGAGCGTAAACCACACTACCTGCCGCAACGATCCCCGAGTGAATACTTCTGCCACGGCAGCCAGGTCGAGACAACCACTCGGAGCCAGGCTCGCCTGCAGGATTCTAACCAGCGGATAGACGAAGAAAAACCCGAGGAATAGCGCCGGCGCAACGGCCAGAGCCAGACGCCGCACCGGCAGACGGGTCAGCCGATTGCGATTTCGGTCCACTCCCGAATCCACCGCTCCCGATTATGCCCTATGGATTCGTAGTCCATCTTCACCGGGTTATCGGGGATAGTTGTAAACCTAGTAAATGTGTCCGGCAGCTCAGCGTTCTGGTTCACGGGGAAGACGAACATACTTTCCGGAATTGCCTCCTGGAAAGAGATGCTCAACATGAAGTCGATCAGTTTCTCAGCCCCAGAGGGATTGCGCGCTCCCTTGAGGATGGCGGCAAACTCGATATGGCGAAAGGCACCCGCAGGAACAACGCCGGTGGAGGCCTCCGTGAGCGGCGTTTCCGCGAAGATTGCTTCAGCCGGAGGCGAAGAGGCATACGAGACCACCAGCGGCCGGTCTCCTTCACCGGCTCCGCCCGAAAACTCGGAGTAGTAGGCTTCCTCCCAGCCGGATACCACCAGGACATCGTTTGCCATCAGGTCCCGCCAGAACTGCTGCCAGGGGTAGTCCCCGCTCTCCCCGAATTCGGCGATCGTGGCAAGCAGGAAGGCCAGGCCAGGAGACGAAGTGGCCGGATTCTGAACGACCAACAACCCCTTATACTCCGGTCGGGTGAGGTCTGCGAGGGTCGCCGGGAGAGGGAGATCTACGGTACCGATCACTTCTTTGTCATAGTTCAGACAAACGTCGCCGTAGTCAACAGGCGTTACCCGATGCTCCGGATCGAGCTCGAATTCGTCGGGCACGTCGGCCAGGGAGCCGGACACATACACGGAGAAGATGTCCTCGTCCAGCGCTCGAGAGAGAAAGGTGTTGTCCACACCGAATATTACATCCGCCATCGGATTATCTTTGGTGAGAATGGCTTGGTTCAGCATCGAGCCGGCGTCACCGGATTTCAGCACCCGCAGTTCCAAGCCCGTTTCCTGTCGGAATGCAGCCATGACGGTGTCGGGCAGCGCGAAGGAGTCATGCGTCATCAGCACCACCTCGCCGCTCTTTTCCGCGGAGGCACTCGAAGTTGCCACCCCCCCGCCGCCGCCGCAACCCGCAGCAAGCAGGACCACCGCCAGCAAAGTCGCAACCATCGGCGACGCCGAAGGAAGAGTGCGTCTTGAAGGTTGCCTACTCATTCCTGCCCCCTTTGTGCTTTGCTTGTTCATTGGATCTGAGCGACTCTTTCGCCAGAGGACGTGGCCAGAGAAGTAGCGGCGCCAACATGACCAAAGCGGAGGCGGCCACTACAACTGCCTCCAAAATCCGCCTCCCTTGAATCCTCGTGCCCGAGTAGACCAATTGGGAAGGGACGCTGAACGACAAAAGGCGCCAACACAGGCGCCTTGGCTTCTGGAGCTTCCCATTCGCTTCCCTTCGCTGGCATTACCCAGATCAGGTTCGCGGGGTCAGTGGCCGAACCACACTCTCAGCGCCAAGCGCTCCCCCAGCAACTATCTCATCCTACGCAGCGACCGCCTTACCGAGCCGGAAGCCGCAGACATGATTATAGCCCTCGCCCAGAACCGTTTCCACCTGCGTCACATCAGCCGGGTGACTGGAGCGCAACAACTACTTCTTGACTGCTCAGAACACTAGGAAGCCTTCAAGATTTCATCCGAGAAGAGCAACTCCGTGAAGCCCGCGGCGTCGAATGGCTGTAGATCGGTCATCTTCTCTCCCACACCGATAAGCTTGATAGGGAGGTCCAACTCGTGAGACACGGCAACGGCGATGCCGCCTTTGGCCGTGCCGTCCATCTTGGTGAGCACCACACCGGTTACTCCCACAGCCTCCCTGAACAGCCGAGCCTGCACCAGTCCATTCTGCCCGGTAGTGGCATCGATGGTAATCAATGTCTCATGCGGAGCATCGGTAACCTGTTTCCGAATGACCCGTACCATCTTCTCCAACTCGCGCATGAGGTTGACCTGGGTGTGCAGTCTGCCGGCGGTGTCAATAATGACCACGTCGCTGCCCCGCGCCATGGCGGCACTCAGCCCGTCGAACACCACCGCCCCCGGATCGCTCCCCCGATCCTGATGGATGACATCCACGTCCACTCGTCTGCCCCATTCCACCAGTTGCTCTACCGCCGCAGCACGAAATGTGTCCGCCGCCACCAGTAGCGGCTGCTTACCTACGTTCTTCAGATGCCAGGCAATTTTGCCGATAGTGGTAGTCTTACCGGTGCCGTTCACGCCCGTCATCAGGATGACGGCAGGTGAATGCGCCACATCGATGCGCGTGTCTTTGGTGGAGAAGAGCTCAGCTGTAACCCGACGCAATGCAGCCACAAGCTCAGCCGGCCCTCTGACCTCTCCGGCGTCCGCCATCTGTTCCAGCTTTTCCACAATAGCGACCGTACTACTCACACCTATATCCGCACCAATGAGCGCCTCTTCAATGCGCTCCCAGGCATCTTCGTCTATGCGATCCACCAAGATGGCGGATAGCTGCTGGGCCAGAGCCTTGGTGCTCCGCGAGAGACCTTCTTTGAGGCTGCGAAACCAGCCCTTGCGACCCTCCTCGCGGGCCGCCGCAGGCTCCACCTCCGCAGTCGGCGACACGCCCACGAACACCTCAGACCAGTTGTACGACACGTTATATCCTCCGTTGTTGAACCGGTTCTTCCGCCGGCCGCTCTTCCTCGCTTCGTCCCCCGGTCAATCGTCGGGACAACACGCGTGAGACCCCGTCACCCCCCATGGCCACTCCATACAGCGTGTCGGCGATCTCCATTGTGCGTCGCTGGTGCGTGATGATGATGAACTGCGTCCGGTCCTGATACCTCCGCACTAACGATAGGAAGCGTCCTATGTTAATGTCATCAAGCGCCGCTTCCACCTCATCAAGGATGTAGAAGGGGCACGGTCGCGCCAGGAACAGGGCGAAAAGGAAGGCGATGGCTGCCAGCGCTTTCTCCCCGCCCGAAAGCAGGGTCAATATGCGCGGAGCCTTCTGCGGCAACTTGATCACCACTTCAACTCCGGCAACTTTGCGACGAACCCCGGTCTCTCCTTCCTCAACAACACCTTCATATTCGGCACCGGGTGGCTCAGGCTGGGGTGGCTCAGGCTGCTCCTCCAACCTCAGCTCCCCCTTACCCCCCGGGAACAAGACAGCCACCATCTCTCCAAAGTTGCGCCGGGTTTCCTCGAAGAACTCAGCAAACTCCCTAGCCACATGAGTATCGAGATCGCTGATAATGCGCCCCAACTCCGTCAAAGAGTCTTCAAGATCTTTTCGTTGCTCCACTAAGAACGACAGTCGCTCCGCAGTTTCCCGATATTCGCGGTCGGCCAGAGGATTGACCGGGCCGAGAGCGGCACGGCGTCTACGTAGTTGGTCGAGGGAGGCCGTCGCGGTTTCCACCGCGACGGCCTCCGCTTCTTCCCTCGTGATCGCACGAGGAGACAGATGGCGCTGCTTCAATCCCTCCAGGCTTTCCTGCGAGTCCTTAAGATCATCCTCGACACGCGCACGCTCCACCTGCAACTCCACCAAAGCCTCACCTGTATCAGTGTGCCGGCGCTGAAGTTCGGACTCGCGATCGGCCATCTGACGCAATGCCTCGGCGAATGCCGCTGTGGTCTCCTTGGACGCTGCCATTCCGGCCTCGGCCTGCACAGCTCGCTCCTCCACAATCTCGCCCAGCTCTTCCACCACGTGCAATAACTCACGGACTACCGGTAACGCCGTCGTCAGAGCACGGTGACGCTCGTTCAAGGCTTTCAGTTGACCGCGTAGTCGAGCACGATCTCGCTCCACACGGGCGACTTCTGCCATGTGTGCCTTCTGCCTCTCCACAAGCCGCGCCTCCAGCACGCCTGCCTGGGCACGTTTCTCTTCCAAGTACGCTACGGTCACTCCCAGCTGTTGCAAACGATCGCGTTCCAAGCGCAAACCATCCCGCGACTCGCTGAGCCCGCGGTCGGTAATCTTCAAGCTCTCCGTCAGCTTCTCAATCTCTTCCGTCAACTCATTCTCAGCGGCCACAAGATGTTCATTCTCCATCCGCAGCCGCTCTGCGCTTTCACTTATCTCCACAAGTCGTCGCTGCAGCGAACCCAACTTCTCTTCGGTCTGCGCCACAAGCCCCCGCGCCGCCTTGACGTTCCGTTCCTCTTTCTCCCGTACCCTGTGGGTTTCGCTCACCGCCTTCTCACCCTCCACCAGCGCAGTACGCGCTTGGGCTACCTGCCGCTCCGCCTCTGCGGCCCCGATTTGCAGCTCTTTGACAGAACGTCGTGCCAAAAGCAGTGCCTCCGGCCCCGCCGACACACGTCGAGCGCCGTGTACTCCACCCCGCAACAACTCACCCGCCCTGGTCGCGATCAGCGTGCCTGTAACCCGCATCGCACTATCGGCAAGAAGAGTTTTGTGACTAAGGTCGTCTACGATGAACGCCTCCGGCAGCAGGGTGCGCAGCGTTCCCGCGAGCGGTTCCGGCACATTCACCACGTCCCACAATGCCCACACTCCATCTGGGGCCTCAGTTGACCGGTGATCCGGATCCGCCCACTCGGTACGAGATCCTGAAGTGTCGCCCGCCGCCGAGCTCCCCCCTTCTCCATCCGGGAGCAATGTCTCCAACCCAACCAGCTCGATGGCACCTTGCGTGGAAGCCAATACCGAAGCCGATACGGACTCCTGCACCACCACCGCTTCCGCGAGCGGTCCCAGGATGGCAGACACGGCCCGCTCAAAGCCCGCCTGCACCTCCAGCATCTCGATCAGCAAACATGCACTAGACCTACCGGCCAGTAGGTCCCGAGCGGCCGCAGGCAATCCTTCGCGCCGTTCAACCGCTCGTTGCGCAATCCCCAGTCGTCCCTGGAGGTCCGCACAGCCCTCTTCTGCACGGCGCAGCGACGCTTTGGCTTCACTCAACACCTGCCGAGCCGCATGGGAGGCGGCGGCGGCTTGGCGAGAGGAGGCGGCGGCGGCCTCTGCTGCTGCCGCCGCCTCCTCCCGGCGGGCACTGATATCGGCCACCTCTTCCTGCAATTTGGTGACGTCATCTCCGGCGACAGATACCTTCTCGACCATCTGCGCCCGCCGGCGACGCAGTTCTCCCACCTCTCGCCGCAGAAGTTCGATCTTTTGCCGATCCCGCGATTTCCGCCCTTCCAGATCGAAGATTCGATCCTTCTGCGCATCCTCTTCGGCCCGCCCACTCGCCAAACGAGGCCGCAATTGCTCCAGCTGTGCGGCCACCAGATCCCCCTGCCGCCGCACGATACTCAAGCGCCCAGTCGACCACCCAGTCGGCTCACCTAAGGCCTGCAATCGTTCTTCCACGTCGGCAAAATCGGCAGCAAGCACGGCCTCCCGACGCTCCAGCCGCGCTAGTTCGGCTTCGTTCCGCGCCACACGCTGCAGAATGTCCTGCCGCCGTTCATGAAGGCGGCGCGCTCCCGATTGGATGACGTTGAGAGCCATGCCCTGCGCCTCGCGCGCCGCCAACGCCTGCGTGAAACCCCGCTCCTCATTCTCCCGATGCCGTCTAAGCTCGGCCAGGGCCTGCTCGGCTTGGTTACGCTCTTGGATCTTAGTGGTCGCATCATGCGCCAACCGTTTTTGCCTTGCTTCTAGACGGGCAATCTCTCGCAGCAACAGCAAAGCTTCCAAGCCGGCTATGCGTTCGCTCAAATCCAGATGGCGCTCTGCAGTGCTGGCCTGCTGTTTCAGTGGCCGCAGGGCGTTGCGAACTTCGCGCTCGATATCGGTGACTCGAGCCAGATCGGCGCCCACCCTCTCCAGCTTAGCGGCGCTACGCTCCCTTCGTTTCTTGAGCAGAGCCAATCCCGCCGCTTCCTCCACCAGTGCTCTGCGTGCAATTGAACTGGAGCTCAGCAATTCTTCCACGCGCCCTTGGCTGATGATGCTATGCATCTCCCGCCCCAGGCCAACGGCGGCACAGAGCTCCTGAACATCGAGCAGACGGCGAGGCACGCCGTTCACCAAATACTCCGAATGACCCTCTCGCGACAGGCGACGCGTGACCTCCACCTCGGCAAAGCCGCCGGGAAACGCACCGGACGAGTTCTCAAACAACAATCGCACCTCAGCCAGATGGGAAGGTCTATGCCCATCCGATCCCGCAAAAATCACATCCTGCATAGCTTTGCCCCGTAACGTTCCGGGGCTCTGCTCGCCCAGGGCCCACAGAACGGCGTCTGCGAGGTTGCTCTTGCCGCTGCCGTTGGGGCCGATTATCACTGTTACGCCCGGTTCGAACCGCAATTCCGTGCTGCGGGAGAAGGTCTTGAAGCCCCTAAGATTCAGTGCTTTCAGAAACGCCACTAGGAGTTCCCTTTATCCAGGACTCCGAGACGCTCCAGAGCCTCCAGCGCCGCCGCCTGCTCGCTACGCTTAATTGAACGACCGGTTCCTTTTCCGTACATCTCTCCCCGAACGGTCACCACGGATGTGAACGAACGCCGGTGGGGCGGCCCAGACTCTCCAACCACCTCATACACCGCCGTCTGCCCCTCTGCGGCCAAAGCCTCTTGGAGGGTGCTCTTGTAATCGACGGTGTGTTGCAGCGCGTACTTAACACGACCCGCGAATGCATCCGCCAGCGGCTCGGCAACGGCTTCGTATCCAAACGCCACAAATGCTGCACCCACTAATGCTTCAAGCACGTTGCCCAGCAAAGTGCGGTTCTGTGACATCTCTGTGCGGTGGCTCTCGTCAACGGGAGCCTCTTCTAAGATGAACTCGCGTAGACCCACACTCTCGGCCACCACCGCACAACTGCTCCGTGCTACTGCGTACGCCTTTGTTTTAGCCAGTGTTCCCTCGGGAGCCGCCGGAAGGTCGCGGAACAGGCGGGCTGCCACAGCCAAACCCAGGACACTGTCCCCCAGAAACTCCAGCCTCTCGTATGATTCGGCGCGCTCCTGTACAGAGTGAGGATGAGTCAACGCCTGCTCCATCAGGGAGGCGGGCAGCTTGTGAAATAGGTCCATCAACGAAACAGGGGGCCTCTCGCCTCCGGGCGACAGACCCCCAGCCTCAGTCACACCCCACTCCTAGACGCGTACCGCGATGAAGTCCACCGCATCTCCAACCGTGACGATGGTCTCTGCCTCTTCGTCGGAGATCGTGATTCCAAACTGGTCCTCCAGCTCCATGATGAGCTGCACCAAATCGAGGCTGTCCGCATCCAAGTCTTCCTGAAACGACGCCTCCAGCGTCACAGCTTCCTCGTCTACCCCAAGTTGCTCCACGAGGATGCCACGTACCTTGCCGAGAATGTCGTCCTTATCCATTAAGGCTCCTTGTTCTTGAGAGCTCCCGCCCCCGGACACAGCAGTTAAGTATTGTACCAACCACCGGCAATGCGCCACACACTTCCTACGACACCTCGCCGCCCACAGTATCGGAGGCCCGCGTAGACGCCGCCAGCGCAGCCTCAACGTCGACCGGCAGTTGCGTCACCAGACCTTGTTCAGCAGCCCGAGCAGCAAAGCGCAGCGCATTGGCCACCGCTCTGCGGGACGAACTGCCGTGGCATATGACTACAAGGCCCCGCACACCCAAAAGATATGTGCCGCCATACTCCTCGGAGTCGAGTGAGGCCCGCGTGGTTTGCAGTGCCGGCCGTAGCAGCAACCCTCCCAACTTTGCGCGCGCACTTGAGGAAGCCGCCGCACGTATGCGTTGCAGGATGGATTGCGCAGTGCCCTCGAGAAGCTTCAGAGCTACATTGCCGGTGAAGCCGTCAGTAACCACTACATCGGCGTGGTTGTAGAGCAATTCTCTTCCCTCGATGTTACCGACGAAGTTGAGAGTGGAACCGGCAAGCAGCCGATGGGCCGCCACCGTGAGCTCATTCCCCTTGGAATTTTCTTCACCTATATTCAACAACCCCACCCGAGGCTGTGCAATTCCCAGCACGGTCCTTGCAAACGCCGCACCCATCACCCCGAATTCAACCAGATGCTCAGGGCGACAGTTGGCATTGGCCCCGGCATCCAGAAAGGCAATGGGACCCTCCATGCCGGGCAATACAACCAGTATGGCCGGGCGTTTCACTCCGCGGATACGTTTGACCACGAGAAGACCCGCAGCAAGCATGGCACCCGTGCTTCCAGCGGAGATAAAACCGTCCGCCACGCCGTCCGTCACCAGTCTCGCTCCTATTACAATAGACGAATCCGGTTTGTTGCGTACCGCCCAAGCAGGCTCATCATGGAACGAAATCACCGAAGTTGCCGGAACAATATCTACATACCGCCGTATCTCCGCCGGCGCCTCCTGCAGACATGGCTCTATTATTTCCGGTCTGCCGACCAGAAGGACATGCATATGCGCAGACGCCGTCTCAACTGCTCCCGCCACGATCTCTGCCGGCGCGTAATCGCCACCTTCAGCATCCAGCGCCAACCGCACGGGTCCTTTGTGCCCCTCCACGCTATCCATCACCACCACTTATCAATCACAATAAGGTAGCCTTACTTGTTTGTTGCGGCGCTTAGTCCTTCGACTCCGGCCGCATGCTACCAGAGGATGCAGGGAACCGCCGAATCCTCCCCCGCGTCTCATGTTGGACGTATGTGAAAAAGTGCTTGCGCAGTGAACGAATGTTCGTTAAACTGTGGATAACTCACCAGCAGGTCACCAGCGGGGCTGCTTCACAGGGGGCTACCAAGGCGCTATACAGGCGCCTCAACGCGCACATTCCTCAGTGACACGCAATATTCTATAGGCACGGGAGGCATTTTTGTAGTATACTGTGCAGGTTGTGAGTGCGCCCGGACGCTCCCAGTCCAGGGCGTTTTAGTATGTAGTCGATATGAAGGACGGTCAGAACGCGTGATGAGAGCGGAGAGGTCTTCAGATACTACTGTTGCGGACGAACGCCCCATCCTGGACATCCAGGACCTCATCACGGTCGGCCAAGAACGGGGTTTTGTCACCAGCGACGAGATTATGGCAATGGTGGAAGAGTATGACATGTCCACTGATGCTATTGAAGACCTGTACGCTCAGCTCTTTGACCTCTCTGTTGAAGTCTATGAACAGAATCCAATGAGCCATGGCCAATTGGAACACCCTGAACCCACTTTGGATCTTTCAATCGATACCGTAACACACGATCCGCTGCGCCTGTATCTCAAAGAGGCCGGAGAGATCCCTCTTCTGACCAAGAAAGAGGAGATCGAATTGGCCATGCGTATCGAGCAGGGAGACAAACAGGCGAAGGACCGTATGATCCAGTCGAACCTGCGCTTGGTGATCTCCATTGCCAAAAACTACTACACCCAAGACATGGATCTCCTGGACCTCATCCAGGAAGGCAATACCGGACTCATTCGCGCCGTGGAGAAGTTTGATTACCGCAAGGGATACAAGTTCTCAACGTACGCCACGTGGTGGATCAGGCAGGCCATAACGCGGGCCATTGCCAATCAAGACCGCAATATCCGTATCCCTGTCCACATGATCGAGCGCATCAACAAGATGGTGAGGACGGAACGTAGACTGCTTCAAGAAACGGGCAAGGATCCATCGGACGAAGACCTTGCGTACGAGCTGGGTATTGAGCCCGAGGAAATCAGAGAGATGCGCAAAATTGCACAGCGCACCACATCGCTGGAAACACCCATCGGTGACGAGGAAGATGCGGAGCTCGGAGACTTCATCGAGAATCAAAGCACGCCCGACCCGGCGGATGTGGTATCCACTATCATCGCCCGTGAGAGCCTTCAGCGCGTTCTACGCAGTATGGACGAGCGCGAACGCAAGGTAGTAGAGCTTCGCTTTGGGCTGAAAGGTGAGCATCCGCGCACTCTGGCCGAGGTGAGTTCTCGCTTCAACGTCAGCCGGGAACGAATCCGGCAGATCGAGGCCAAGGCGCTCGAACAGATCAAGGCTGCAGACGAGATTCAGGCTATGCGTGAGACGGCTTAACGGATCACGCCGCTCTTATCCCACTATCCCACCAGCACCGAGCAAAGCCGGGGCCGGGGGTCAGCTGAGAGACAACCGCTTCTCTTTGATGCCGCGCGCTATGTGATCGAGTATGATCTCCGCCACCGTCTCTTTGGGCGCGCGTTGCACCCTTGTCTCTGAGGTGGGCGTGATGATGGTGACCTCATTGTAGTCCGAGCTGAAACCGATATCCCGCCGCGCGATATCGTTGAACACAATCATGTCCAGGCGCTTGCGTTCCATCTTGCCGCGCGCGCGGGCGAGACTGTCCGGACCGTACTCTGCCGCGAAGCCCACCAGAAATTGGTCGCCCCGCTTGATCTTAGAGCACTCCAGCAGGATGTCCGTGGTGGGATGCAGACATACACTCAGATCATCCAGATTCTTGCCGATTTTGCCGCTGGTGGGCTCCTCGCTTAACCGATAGTCGGCCACGGCGGCCGCCATGATGAGGATATCGTGATCGGGCAACCGATCCACTACCTCATGATACATCTCGTCCGCCGTAGGAGTGGCGACCTCCTGCACTCCGGGTGCCCGCGGCAGATCGATGTTGGCCTTGATGAGATCTACGGATGCACCGCGCGAGTAGGCGGCACGCGCCAACGCGAAACCCATCTTCCCGGAGCTGCGATTGCCGATATAGCGAACGGCATCGATGGGCTCACGGGTGCCTCCGGCCGTGATCAATACCCGCAGGCCCCGTAGATCTGTTTTGCGATCCACCTGCAACCGCAGTTTGACTTCGGCCAAAATACTGTCCGGATCCGCCATGCGGCCCGATCCATACACTCCACACGCCAGCTCGCCGGTGCCTGGCTCCACTACATGTACCCCATCCTCCCGCAGAATTTCCATATTGCGCTGCATGGCACGATGCTGCCACATGTTGGTGTTCATGGCCGGAGCCACTACCACCGTACCGTTGAACGCCATGTACGTGGTGGTCAACAGATTATCAGCCACACCCTGAGCCATCTTGCCCAGCGTGTTGGCCGTAGCAGGCGCGATGACCATGATATCTGCCAGATTTCCTTCTTCGATGTGGGTGATACTGGAATCGTGACGCAGGCCGTGCTGGTCATCCAGTCGCACGGGGTTGCCCGACAAGGTCTCAAATGTCAAAGGCGCCACAAACTCCGTAGCCATACGGGTCATGATCACCCGCACATCCATCCCGGAGCGCTGGAAGCCGCGCAGCAGTTCGACGGCCTTGTAAACAGCGATGCCGCCTGTAACGCCGAGCAAAACAGTGGCCTGTTTAGATATCACGGTCTCACGGAACCCGTGGTCTGGTGAGAGGACCTAGGAGCGTAGCCGGTACGTGACTTCCCCCCGAGCCACCTCTTCCATGGCAATGCTGAGGTAGTTACGGGTGCCGCCGGGAAGCATAGGGACTCCGAGGCCTTCAAGAGCTCCACCTTCGCCCAGTTGACGATAGTAGGTGTTGATCTGCCGTGCCCGCTTGGCTGTGACCATCACAGCGGTGTAACGATTGGGTTGTTCCTCTCCCTCCGGCAGAGACTGCCGAAGGCCCTGAAGAATCTCGTCTGCGGTAGGCTTATTCATAAAATATTCACCTTGCCGTGTTACCGGCACGTATTTGCTGGATAGTTGTAAGAAGCTCGCGAGAGGCCTGCTCTAGATCATCGTTCACTATAGCATAGTCGAAACACAGCCCCCCCTCGGCACGGTCCCGCTCCACGGCTTCAAGCTCGTCACAGGCTCGGGCCAACCTGAGTGTGATGTCGGCCTCACTGTCCGTCTTGCGATCTCTCAGCCGCCCTTCAAGGATCTGCAGATCAGGGGGTGCGATGAAGATACCCACCGCCACCGGACAGTGCTCCACTATCTGGCGCGCCCCCTCCAACTCAATCTCCAACAGCACATCTTTGCCCGTGCTGAGGGCGGCATCGACGAAGTCCCTGGGAGTACCGTACAGATTGCCTCCGTATTCCGCCCACTCCAGAAAAAGCCCTTCTTCGACTTTCCGCAGAAACTCCCGTCGCGAAAGAAAGTGGTAGTCCACTCCTTGCCTCTCGCCCGCGCGACGCCCGCGGGTGGTAGCCGATACTGATACCACGAAATTATCGAGAGACGGCAGCACGCTCTTGATCAACGTGCCCTTGCCTGCACCTGAAGGACCAGAGATGACGATCAGCTTGGCGATAAGCTCCGACTCCACATATCAATCCTGAATGTGTGTCAACAGCTCTGTCCGCTGACGAGGCGTCAACCCGATCACTGTTTTAGACGCGCTGACCCGACATGCCTCCAGAATACGTCCCGCTCGAACAGGACCCACTTGTGGCAGAGCCATCAAGAGTTCCAGCACCTTCGCCGTGTGTACGTAGTCCGGGGGCGAAAGTAAGATGTCTTCCAAGCGCTCCTCACCATTCTTAAGTCTGATCTTCAGTTGGGAACGCTGCGTACGAACAGCATTGGCGCGCGCCAGCGCCTCGAGCCGTTGCTGCTCGGTGCGTGCGGGTGTGCGTATTGCGGGAGGTGCAGACTGGTGCTCCATCGCCGCCATTATAGCCCAAACCTCCAGAACCCAAACTTCTTCACGCCTTGGTGCCTTTCAATGTATTTTGCCAATCAGTTCACTGAGGGTAAGGGATCGTTCGCACAAAACCTCCTCCAACTCTTCCGCCAAGCGGGCCGGCAGCCACGGGTCGACAAAACCGGCTGCCCCTACCGCCACGACACTCGCTCCACACGCCATAAACTCCACAACATCCTGCGTGCAGGCGATTCCGCCCATGCCGATTATGGGGATATCGACAACCGCAGCCACTTCGAATACACAGCGCAGGGCCAGAGGTTTGATGGCCGGTCCCGACAATCCACCGGTAATTCCGCCCAGATAAGGCTTTAACGTATCTCTATCTACTATCAAACCTTTGAACGTATTTACCAGCGAAACCGCCGATGCTCCGGCCTCTTCCGCAGCTAGAGCCATGGACGCTATATCCGTAACGTTAGGTGTTAACTTGACGGCCAGAAGAAGAGGGGTCGGCCACACGTCACGGACCGCTTGAGTGAGTCGGGCGATTTCCTCCGCATCCGTTCCTATGGACATACACCCCGAGTCCACGTTTGGGCAGGAGACATTCAGCTCTATCCCCACTCGAGGGGCCCACGTTCCTTTGTCAGAGCCCAGCTCATCCGCAAGTGCACGACTCACCCGCTCTACCACGGAGACGTATTCATCACGCGAGAAACCGGCCACATTCACGATAAGAGGACATGTCAGATTGAGCAATCGCGGCAGCGTGTCTGCCACAAATGCCTTCACCCCTTCATTGGGCAGGCCGATAGAGTTGACCATACCCGCCGCCACTTCCGCAACACGCGGTGTGGGATTGCCCTCACGCGGTAACATGGTAACGGTCTTTGGAACATACGCCGCTACTGGAACCCTGTAGTCGCCGTCCAACCCCAGGGCATCGGCCGTCTCCAACAGGTCCAGCGTGCCCGACGCATTGATCACAGGATACTCCAGAAACATGGGGCCCAAATGAGTATGCAGCCGAGAACTCACGTCGTCTCCTCCTCTGCCCCAAACGCCTCCTCCCCTGCCATAACCGGCCCCCTGCGGCACACCCGTGTCAGGGTCCCATCAGCTACGCGAGTCACGCAACCATGGCACGACCCCACTCCGCAGGCCATCAAGGTTTCGAGGCTGAACCACGCCCGCCGGACACCATGCCTCCGGCATACCTTCCACACCGCTTCGCACATTGCGCTGGGGCCGCAGACTAGTACGGTGTCGTCCGGCTGTAAGTCCCTATCCAGGAGGTCGGTAACCATACCGGCAAAACCGAAGGATCCGTCCTCCGTAGTGATCCCTACCTCACTCGGTATTCGACAACGGCGTAGTCTCTCCAGACCATCGTCAAGTATGCATAGAGCCTGGGCTTCTCGAGACGACCGAAAACCTGCCAGCACCAGCACACCACTCCTAATCAGCCGGGACTCGATTTCTCGCAACAGAAGTGGCAGAGGAGCTATGCCCGCACCTCCCGCCACAATCACCAGCCGGCCTGCCCCGCCGCGGCCGACGCCCGCGGCGGGGCAGGCGGCTGTGCGGCGGGCGGCGGGCGCTACCGCGCCCGCCGCCGCAAAACCTCGGCCGAGTGGGCCCAGCACGTGCACCCGATCGTCCACCCGCAAAGCCGCCAACTCACCGCTGCCACGCCCAACCTCATCCACCAAGAAAGATACCCGAGCCGCATGGTGCGTACCCGGTGTTGTCTCTATATGAGTCTCATCATCGCTCACACTGAAGGGGCGGGCCAGGAAACAGCGTGACTCCGCCGCCTGTATCATGGCGAACTGACCGCTCTGCGCACCCTTCCACCCGGGGATCTCAACTGCCAGATGCGCATAAGGACCTACAAAAGCCGCCTCCGCCACCCGCCCAACCAACCGCATAGAACCATTCCCCCTTTGCGCCGCTCAATCCCGTTGACCGCTCGTATGCGCTGTCAGGCCCTTGTGCAGATCCTGAAGACACACCACACTTACTTCGTCTTCTGTGGAAGACACCATCGCCTGCACCGCCGCCAGCGCGGCGGCCATAGTAGTGATAGTAGGGATGCCGCGCCTCACGGCCGCCCGCCGAATCTCGTAACCATCGGTGCGGGCTCCCCGACCGCGCGGCGTGTTAATCACGAGATCCACCTTCCCCTCTTCGATCAGATCGACGATGGTAATGATGGGACCTTGCCTGCTCAGAATTCGCGCCCCCGCCTGCACCTCCGGGTCGCAACACAGGCCTTCGGCAGCCAGCCGCAGCTCTTCACCCTCTGTGAACTTCAGCACCAACTGCGACGGGATGCCGTTCCGGGCCAGCGCTTCGTGCGTCCAGTGTGTGGCCAGCAACTCACACCCCGCCATCCACAACATACGGGCCACCAGCACGGCAGGATCCTTGTCGGCGTCGGTTACCGACAGGAACACACGCCCGGCGCGCGGCAGACGTATCCCGGTCGCCAGCTGTGACTTATCAAACGCCAACGGGAAGTTGGACGCCAAACCCATGACTTCGCCGGTGGACTTCATCTCCGGGCCCAATGTTGTGTCTACTCCCGGGAAGCGCGGGAAGGGAAGCACGGCCTCTTTAACCGCTACGTGATCCAGATTGCGCAACCGCGGCACGCGTTTCTCGCGCACCGCTTCCCCCCAGCCCGGCAGGTTGAGGTCGCGTAGCCGCCGGCCGGCGATGACCTGCGTAGCCACCCGCGCCAGCGGCACGCCCGTAGCCTTGCTGACAAAGGGAACCGTGCGACTGCCCCGCGGGTTGACTTCCAGCACGTACAGCCGCGCCCCGTCCGATGCCTGCTGCAGAGCGAACTGGATGTTCATCAGGCCCACCACGCCCAACTCGCGAGCCAGCGCCGCCGTCTGCTGCTCGATCTGTTCCTGCACCGAGCCGCCCAGCGTGACTGTGGGGATCACACACGCCGAGTCGCCCGAGTGCACCCCGGCTTCCTCCACATGCTGCATGATGGCGCCGATATATACGTCCTCTCCGTCACAGACGGCGTCTACATCGATCTCTACGGATCGCTCCAGGAACCTATCGATCAACACCGGGTGATGCGGTGATGCCTTCACCGCCGTCCGAATATATCGCCTGAGACCATCGCGGTCGTACACAATCTCCATGGCCCGCCCGCCCAATACGTACGAGGGCCGAACCAGAACCGGAAAACCGATACGCTCGGCAATATCGAGGGCCTCCTTCTCGCTGCGCGCCGTTCCGTAAGGCGGCGCCTGCAGACCCAAGTGTTCGAGGACCTCGCCAAAGCGCCGGCGGTCTTCCGCCAGGTCGATGGCGTCTTGCGAAGTCCCTAGGATGGGCACCCCGGCCGCATGCAGTCGCTCGGCTATCTTGAGCGGCGTCTGGCCACCGAACTGAACCACAACACCCATCGGCTGCTCGTTCTCCACGATGTTCATGACATCTTCGAAGGTGAGCGGCTCAAAATACAACCGATCGGAGATATCGTAGTCAGTGGATACGGTCTCGGGGTTGCAGTTGACCATCACTGCGCAATATCCTTGACGCTGCATCTCCATGACGGCGTGTACGCAGCAGTAGTCAAACTCGATGCCCTGGCCGATGCGATTGGGACCGCTTCCCAGAATGAGCACGCGTTGCTTATCCGCCACAGGAACGGCCTCGTTCTCCTCCTCGTAGGTGGAATAGAAGTACGGAGCATAGGCTTCGAACTCGGCCGCACAGGTGTCGACCCCTTTGTACGTAGGCACGATCCCTTCCACCTTGCGCCGCGTACGCACGTCCATCTCTGCGCAACCCAAGAACTGCGCCAGGCGCGCATCGCTGAAACCGAGTCGCTTGGCATGCCACAGATCGGAGCGAGAGATGGCAAAAACGCCGCCGCGATCGGCCCATGCTTTGATGGCATTCTCCGCTTCCACGATCTCCTGCAGCTCCTCCAGGAACCACTTGTCGATCCGGGTGACTTCGAAGATCTCCTGTAGCGTAACTCCCCGCCGGTAGGCCTCCAGAATGAAATCGTAGCGCTCGGCGGAAGGAATGCTGATCAGCGCCAGGAGGGCGCCGTTGGCGGCAGGGATGTCGGGCTTGACGTCCAGTTCACGTGAGCGCATAGACTTCTGGAAGGCCTCCTTGAACGTGCGGCCTATAGCCATGTTCTCGCCCACGCTCTTCATGTGCGTGGTGAGACGGGCGTCGGCCAACGGAAACTTCTCGAAGGCCCAGCGCGGTGTCTTGACCACTACATAGTCCAGGGCTGGCTCAAAACAGGCCGGCGTCGTGCGCGTGATGTCGTTGCGGATCTCGTCGAGCGTGTAACCCACAGCCAGTCTGGCGGCAATCTTGGCAATGGGAAAGCCGGTGGCCTTGGATGCCAGAGCTGAGGAGCGACTGACACGCGGGTTCATCTCGATGACTACCAGCCCGTCTGTCTCCGGCGAGTAGGCAAACTGGATGTTGGATCCCCCGGAGTCCACCCCAATAGCGCGGATGATGGCAAGTGAGGCGTTACGTAGGCGCTGGTATTGGCGATCGGTGAGGGTCTGTTGCGGTGCCACAGTGAGGGAGTCACCGGTGTGCACACCCATGGGATCGATATTCTCGATAGAACAGACGATGATCACGTTGTCCTTGATGTCGCGCATGACCTCGAGCTCGAACTCCTTCCAACCAATCACGCTCTCCTCTAGGAGTACTTGGTGGGTGGGCGATGCGTCTAGACCGGCCAGAACAACCTCGTCGAACTCGGCGTCGGTGGCGGCCACGCCGCCCCCGTGGCCACCCAGCGTGAAGCTGGGACGAATGATCAGGGGCAGCTTGAGCTCATCCAGGGCATCTCGGGCCTCGTTCAAGCTGTTGACCACAGCACTGTCGGGCACGCGCAATCCTATAGAGGACATTGCGTCCCGAAACTCGTCGCGGGACTCCGCCCGCCTAATGGCCTCGTAGTTGACGCCAATCATCTCCACGCTGAACCGTTCCAGCACCCCGCCCTCCTGCAGCGCCACGGCCAGATTGAGCGCCGTCTGCCCTCCCAGCGTGGGCAGAAGCGCATCGGGACGTTCCACCTCGATGATTCGTGTCACTACTTCCGGGACCAGCGGCTCTATATACGTGCGGTGGGCGAAGGCCGGATCGGTCATGATGGTAGCCGGGTTGGAGTTCACCAATACCACCTCGTAGCCCTCTTCCATGAGCACTTTGCAGGCCTGAGTACCGGAATAGTCGAATTCGCAGGCCTGCCCGATCACAATGGGGCCTGATCCCAACAGCAGGATCTTATGGATATCCGTGCGGCGCGGCATGGGGGTTCCTTTCGGTCTCACTGGACGCGATTAAAGGCCTACTCATACTACCGCGATGCGCTCAGCATGCAAGCACAAAGGCCGCTTTGCGTCACGAGAAGGCGATATTGACCTCTAAGAAGAAGTATGGACTGCATCCTTCATGTTTGGCCGACCGATGCTATTCTTATTGGTGCTTCTCACGTTCTCCGGGACCGCAGCAGCCGATAGCGGAGCCTTAACCCGGCTCGTTGGAAAGGGAGGGCTTGAACCAGCACGCGTTCCCCACAGTGGAGAGCGAGTTTCGTCGTCAACGCTGGCGAGTGCTCAGCCTTACTTCCGTGGGCATGTTCATGGGCACGCTCGACGGCACCATTGTATCCGTAGCTCTACCTGTGCTCAGCCCTGCACTGGGCCTCAGCTACTCGGAGGCCCTATGGGTGCAGGCAGCCTATCTACTGGCCATAAGCGTCTTCCTCATACCTCTGGGCCGTCTGGCCGATCGGTACGGCCGCATGCGCTTCTATCTTATCGGTATCGGTCTATTTGGCGTGTTCTCGTTGGCCTGCTCTCTTGCCACCAACGGAGTCTTCCTTATCATCGCCCGCAGCCTTCAAGGACTGGGCGCAGCATTTACCGCTACCACCTCTCCAGCTCTCGTCACGGAAGCATTCCCACCGTCACAGAGGGGTCGCGGTATAGGAATGAACGCCAGTGCGGGCTTCCTCGGGCTCATGGCCGGTCCTCCGCTGGGCGGTGTTATCGTCACCCACACTGATTGGCGTTGGATATTCCTCATCAACGTACCCATCTCCATCATTACTCTCGCCAACGGCTGGCTGCTGATGCGCGCCGAGAACCGACATCAAAAGGCAGCAGTAATACATGGTCAGACAGGCAGAGCCGCAGTAGCACCAGCCCAAGCCAAGAAAATCCACGCTTCCAGTGCCATCGACTGGCCGGGCGCAGCCCTTCTTTCCACCTCCTTGGTAGCGCTCGTGGTGCCGCTCACTTTCGTGCCCTTCTGGGGATGGTTGAGCCCACCCACCATCGGACTGCTTGCGGCTTCCGTGGTGCTACTGATCGTCTTCATTTCAGTCGAGAGCAGAATCGCCAACCCCATGCTCGATCTGAAGTTGGTCCGCTACAATCGGGCATTCGCCGCCGGCAACCTGGCGGCCCTTCTGAATTTCGCGGCCGGCTACGGCGTAACCGTGTTCACCGCCATCTTTCTGGAGGTGGTTCAGGGCGCCTCTCCTCAGCGAACCGGACTGCTTCTGCTCATTCAGCCCATATTCATGGCCGGTCTGTCTCCCGTCTTTGGGCTGTTGTCTGATCGGATCGGCTCCCGCGCTCCGGCCACGGGCGGCATGCTGGTGGCGGCAGCCGGCATGGCTCAGCTGGCCTACCTGTCTGCATCGAGTCCCTCCTGGCGGGTGCTTCTGGCTCTGGGTACCGTAGGTCTAGGTATGGCAGCGTTTGGATCGCCCAATACCTCTTCGGTGATGGGCTCGGTGGAGCGCTCGCAGCTCAGTCTTGCTGCGGGCTTCTTGGGCACCATGCGAACGGTAGGACAGAGCATCTCCGTAGCTCTGCTGGGTGCCGTAACAGCATCCGGATTGGGACCCACCGGTGGCCGCGTGCTCTTTCTGGGTGAAGAGGCAAGTCACACGGCGACACAGTCCTTTGCCTCCGGTTACCGTACCGCCATGTTCCTGTCCGCGGGTATAGCCGTGGTATCCGCGGCTGTTTCCCTGGTCCGTGGACCGCGCAGGATTACACAGTAGACATCAAGCCAACAGCCAATACGCCGGCAGTTGCACCGCCCCCAACCCCATTACACCCAGCAGCTGTACAAATGCCTTCATAGGCTCACAGTAGCATCCGGCTGATTCAAAGAAAGGGAGGCGCCCCGCCGGGAGCGCCTCTCGGGATGAGGAGGCTCATCCGGTTGCCGGTTTCAGACCCCGGCGAAGATCAGGGGAAGATCCCCCGCAGACGGGCGGCCACAGCCACGCGTTCCACAGCCAAGATATACGCGGCAGTGCGCATACTCACCTTTTCTCTCTCGGCGATGCGTAACACGTCCCGGAAGGCGCGCGTCATGATCGCATCGAGGCGGGAGTTGATGTCCTCTTCCTGCCAAAACAGCTTCTGAGTGTTCTGCACCCACTCGAAGTAGGAGACGGTTACTCCTCCGCCGTTGGCCAAGATGTCGGGCACCACGAATACGTTCTTCTCGGCAAGGATGACATCGGCCGACGGCGTGGTGGGACCGTTCGCACCTTCCGCGATGATACGGGCCTTGACACGAGTCGCATTGTCCTTGGTTATCTGCCCTTCAATCGCGGCCGGCACCAGAATATCCACGTCCAACTCCAGCAACTCCGCGTTGGAGATGGATTCCGTCCCGGGTGCATTGACCACGGAACCGGTAGCATCGAGATGGGCTCTGACATCTCGTCTTACGGCAAGTCCCTTGTCGTTGTAGACGCCACCGAAGACGTCACTGATAGCAATAACAAAACAACCGAGCTCGCTGAGCAATCGTGCGGTGTGCCAGCCCACATTGCCGAAACCTTGTACCGCGACAGTGGCGCCTTGGAGATCCATTCCCAAATAGTGGGCGGACTCGCGGATGACATAGACGACCCCCTGCGCCGTAGCTGCCTCTCGACCCAAGCTACCACCCACATCTACAGGCTTGCCGGTGACCACTCCCGGCACAGTGTAACCGGCCAAGATTGAATACGTATCCATGATCCAAGCCATGGTTTGAGCGTTGGTGAATACGTCTGGAGCCGGGATATCCCTCTCCGGCCCAATAAAACGCGCAATCTCCCAGGTAAAACGACGAGTGATGCGTTCCAACTCACCCAACGACAGCTCAGGAGGATCACACTGTACTCCGCCCTTGGCGCCCCCGAACGGAATATTCATGACGGCGCACTTCCAGGTCATGAGGGCTGCCAATGCCTTGATTTCGTCCAGATCTACACTGGGGTGAAATCTGATTCCGCCTTTGGCCGGCCCGCGGTGCGTGGAGTGCTGCACACGATAACCGCTGAAAACCCGGATGGACCCGTCGTCCATACGCACCGGGAATTCCACTACATAGCTCCGCGAGCCCCGCCATAGCAGCTCGGCCATCCCCGGCTCAAGCATGAGATGTGAGACCGCCTCCCGAAAATGCATGTATGCCGCATCGAGAAGCTTGGCCTCGTCACAGGGCGTCGTCTCCGTAGCCTCCAGGCCACAAGCTTCCGCGTTCTCTTCCATTGCCCCTTCCTCCCCCCAGCGGTGGACAAACCATCCACTCTCACACCCCGCGGCCGGTCAAGGAACGCGCGGTTTCCGGCCGTTTAATCTCTCGCTACTTCGATTCCGCCGGTTGTGACCGGCATTCTCCTCGAGTCACAACTTACACTGCAAGCATAACACCTGTTATCGGATAGCGGTCTGATGTGTAGGCCGCGCGCCTGCAATCCCTGCACAATGACCGGTAGAGTGGCCACCACGTTCTCCCACGACCCGCAGGTCCCATATTCGTCACCGTCGTGGAGCAGAATCACTCCCCCTGCGACGGCCCGCCTCAGAATTTTCCCCGCGATGGACGCGGGGGTCGCATTGCGCTCCCAATCGCGTCCATCGGTAGTCCACAGCCACGTGGAGCCACCATGCCGCCTCACCCACGCCAGTCCCGGTAAGCTCACGATCCCGTATGGAGGACGGAAGTGACACGGCAACAGACCTGTCACCTCTCCCACAACGCTCAGGCCCCGCTCCAAGTCTTCCTCAATTGCCCAGGGGGCTAGCAGAGGCTGTGGAAGATGGCGGTAACCGTGAGCACCTATACCATGGCCGGCAGCAACGATCTCCCGAGCCACCGACGGATAGCGCTCCACCCTCTCACCCACCAAGAAGAATGTCGCTACGACCCCCAAGCTCTCCAGCGCTTCTAAAACAGCGGGGGTACCATGCGGATCGGGACCGTCATCAAAAGTCAGGGCCATTCCGACAGATCCGGACAAACGATCACGCACACCAAACGTGCGCCGCAGCCAAGAAGGCGCCGGGAGAGACGCGAGTATCGGTAGATGATAGGCAAGCAACACCGCGCCGGTCACCGCTGTGGCTGCGCGCGCAGCAATACGCCGTGCCGACACTTCCGCAGATCTCGGCGTGTGAGCTTCATTTATCACTTTCCTGCTCACCCATACCCCTCGGGCGCCTATCGCTTCTCCTGCAATGGGGGCAACGACCGGGTGGCTCCTAGAGCATCTAAGTCGTCTTTACGTCCAATCATTACCAATACATCACCCTGTGAACACACGTAGTCGGGAGAGGGAAGAAACACAAAATAGGGAGCGTCCTGCGTACGCACGGCCATGACCAGCGCGTTGAAATGGGTGCGCAAACGCAGTTCACCGATGCTCCGACCCACAAACACGTCGGGCAGCAAGACATCCTGAACAAGGTATTCGCCTTCGAGAGGTAGATAGTCCACCAGATTAGGACGAACGATCTGCGCGGCCACCCGACGCGCTGTTTCCCGTTCCGGAAAAATTACGTGGGAAGCGCCAACCATGCGCAGGATGGAGGCGTGGTCTTCGGTGACGGCCTTGGCCCGGATACTGCGCACACCCAACCGGCTCAGGTGCAGTGTGCACAGGATGCTCGCTTCGAGACCCTCCCCCATGCTCACTATGGCCTCGTCGAAATCTTCTGAAACCGTAGACCGCAATGCCTCCAGATCGCGGGCATCTACTACAAGTGCCCGCTGCACATAATCTGCTATCTCATCCACCCGCTGCACATCGAGATCTAGGGCAAGCACCTCACAATCTCCGGCCAGATTGCGGGCCAGCTCGCTGCCGAATTGCCCCAGCCCAATGACGCATAACTGCTTCCTGTGAGTCATCCAATCATCACCCTCCCCTCGGGATATTTCACACGTGGTCTTCTCCCTGATTTCACCCAGGTGGCAAGCGTCAGCGGTCCCAGCCTTCCAACGAACATCGTGACGATTATCCACATCTTGCCCGCCACCGACAGCGCCGACGTCACATCAGCCGAGAGTCCAACCGTGCCGAATGCAGAGAGCTGTTCGAATACCATGTGCTCCAAATTGAAACCGGATCCCGGCACTTCTACGGCCGCCAACAACAGTATCCCAATCAGGTTCCATCCGGCCGCCAGCATCAATACTTGTCCCGCCCGCTGCACAACGTCCCCCGTCAACGAACGACCGAGGAGACACACTTCTGAATGTCTGCTGAGAAGAGCACGCACCTGCGCAAAATAGATGGCGGCCGACGTAGTCTTGGCTCCACCGGCGCACGACCCGGGTGAACCGCCAATTTGCCTGCGGCGAACGCCGCGACATCATTCTCCGCAGACGGCCGTCGCCGTCTGTTCTCCAGAGTCGCTGCATTCCGTTGGTCCGGCCTTTCTTCCCAGTCGGGATCACTCAACCGACCAGAACGTCCAAGCACACTGTGGGCGGTCGCGCAAAGTTATCCCTACCCGATACGCACGTCAACCTCACATACAGAACTTATTCCGTCTATAATCTATTTCCAATGCACTTGGCGCCATTTGCACTGGAGCGGTATTTCGCGCGGTATGAGTTTGCTTCGCGCTACCTGCTGTGTGCCTCCGACTGCGACGGCCCTTCGCTGCACGCACTGCTTGCACAGGCCGACGAGGAGACCACCGCTCTCTGGCAATCGCTGACCCTTGGCTACACTGAGTCTCAGGGATTGCCGATTCTGCGTCAGGAGATCGCCAACCTATACACCCCCGAATCACCTCTCCTTTCTCCCGACGACGTGCTCGTGGTGGTACCCGAGGAAGGCATACTTCTTACAATGTTGGCCCTCGTGAAGCCCGGAGATCACGTCATCTCTACTTTTCCCGGCTACCAGTCTCTCTACGAGGTGGCCCGCGGCTTAGGCGCCGACCTTTCTTTCTGGCGTCCACGCGAGGAGGAGGGCTGGCGGTTCGCAACGGAAGATCTCTCCACCCTCCTCCGCCCGGGATCCACGCGCTTGGTGGTCTGCAACTTCCCCCACAATCCCACGGGCTATCTGCCCCCACCCGCTACTTTCCGCCGTATCGTGGACCTTACACGCCGTGCCGGCGCCGTTCTCTTCTCCGACGAGATGTATCGAGGCCTGGAACTACCCGGCTACTCCACACTCCCGTCTGCAGTGGAGCTATCGTCCGGCGCCATAGTGCTGAGCGGCATGTCCAAGACCTACGGACTCCCGGGATTGCGCCTGGGATGGCTGGTATGCAGAGACACATCCATCCTGCAGATTTGTGCCTCCCTCAAGGACTACACCACCATATGTACACCAGCCCCCTCGGAGATACTGGCTCTGGCGGCCCTGCGCGGGCGCAATCAACTGCTCCCGGCGCATCGCGAGCGCGTCATTTACAACCTCCATCTCCTCGCAGAGTTCTGCGCACGGCGGCCTGATCTGTTTCAGCTGATTCCCCCGCGGGCGGGAACGGTGTGCTTCCCGAGGCTGCGTTGCGCCGTCGGCGCAGCACAGCTCTGCCACGAAACGGCTCATCGGGCGGCGATTCTGTTGCTTCCTTCAACTGTGTACGGCTACGGAGATTCCCATGTGCGTATCGGACTAGGTCGCGTCACCTTTCCCGATGCACTGGCGGCGTTCGACGAGTATCTCGGCGCCGGCGGCCCCTGAAACATGCGACGCGACGAGATACGCGCGCCTGGGCCCGCCGGCGCAGTAGCGCCGGCGGGCCTGCGGCGCGTCGTCGCCGCAGGCGACCGCCTTCTCCGCAAACGAATGGGTATCTTGGATATTTCCGCCCGTCCGGAGTGCATATTGCGCCTCCAGTTGGTGCCTGCCACTCGTCCGTTCACGTCCCACGACGGCGTCACCGTACAACCAGGCGACACTATTGGCAGATTGCACTTCGTCAACGAGAATCTCCCGGTCCTGGCAGCAGAAGGTGCCACACTGCGCTGGGCGGTCGCCTTCGGGCAGATGCTGCGTTCCTCTCTCCATGATCTGGCAACCTACCTAGACGATCACGCCGAACTCGACGCCGTCGCGCTCTTCGAAGGAAGGTTCGGTTTCGTTACCGCCGATGAAGCCGAACGCACAGTTGCTTTGGCCGCCCGCTTTGGATTCGAGTTCAGCTACCAACCTTCTCCGGGACTGCGCTTCTGGACGGCCGGCTTCTGGGAAAACTTGGGAACCTGGGTCATGATACGCGCATTCAATCCGGCCGGTCTTCACACCAAGAGCTTCACACACCTTATGCGGGCGACTGTACGCATGACCCGCACAACGCTCATCACCCACTAAGGGAAGACTCAGCCCCTGCCGTAAGCTTCCCGGCCGATTTCAAATCCCCTGCCTAGATTCTCACCAAACGCATAATAGGTTGTGACCCCGGGAGCGTAGATGCACGCTTGTATCTTCTCCGGGTCGGGATTCCCGCGGGAATCCCGGCATTCCGCTTCCACCTTGACATCCATAACCTCGCCGACGAACAGGGTGTGGAGGCCAATCTCCAACTGGTGAATCAGACTGCATTCCACCACCAGAGGAAATTCCCCCACATACGGCGCATTCACGACATCGCTGTGCACCGGAGTCAGATCGGTTGCCGCAAACTTGTCCACATCGCGCCCGGACACGATGCCGAAGTAATCCACCTCCCGCACGAATATTCGCGACGGGATGCTGATGGTGAAGGCCTGCTGCGCCAGCAAGTTGCCGTACGTGTACGTAGCCTTACGTAGCGACACGGAAACGCAGGGTGGGACGGAACAGCAGATGCCCCCCCAAGCGGCCGTCATGACGTTGGGTCTTCCAGCATCATCATACGTCCCTACGACCAAGGTGGGGGTGGGGAGTAAGATCGTCCCAGGACCTAGAGACATCTTCATGAACGCTCCTCCTCTATGCCGTGCCCATCTGCATGGGCCGTCGTGCGCCTATCATTGATATTCCCCTCTCGACGACTCCCTCCTACCGGCCACGCTACAGCCCCAGCCGTTGCTGAACCAGCTCCAACTGGTAACTATAGATGTGGGCACCCGAAGAGAAGGCGTTAAGAGTACCGGTTTCGTACCCGGTCTCCAGTGCAATGAACTCGTTCAGAAGCTGCATTCCGCCCAAGTTTTCCGGAAGACCCGCAAAAACATCCCAGCTGCGCCAGTATGTGTACAGGTGGAGACGGTCGTCTCGGAAGACCCAGTGCAGACAGCGAAGACAGGGCGGAAACTCGTAGAGCTTAGGCGTGCCCGCGGTGATATCTCCCTCCACAAAAGGTTGTCCTACGTTGATCACCGCATGATTGGTATACGGTGTCTCGGACATCAGTTCCACAACTCGCGGCAAGTGCGGCACGATGAACTGCGCGTAGTTGTAGTCCTCATTGAGAGCGGGGACGGGATTCATCAACTGTTCTGCGAAGTACTTCTCTATATTCTCGTTGGTGGTGGGAGAGTTCATACCTTCCGGCACCACCGGCGCAAGGGGCCGTGTCTCGGGAAATTCAACGCACAACGTAAGAGAGGCCAGCTGGCGCCGTGCGCCGCCTCCCTCAAAACTCCCCCGTTGAATATCGTACCAGTACGCCAGTTCGTCATCGAGAGTGGCCTGGATAACGCGAAACCAAGCTTCGTCCAGGTCTTTGGCCTCTATCAGGGTGGGCCGCATGCGCTCACTCCCTCTTCTAGTAAGTTGAGCCAGTATCTCCGGCCCCCTCGCGGGAGACCGACGTAGGACTCACGTAGGATACCAACGACTTACTCATCACTGCGAGAAGGAAGCAGCTATTCGGCAGAACGAGGAAGGTGTTAAGGTAACGTCGCGACTGCCGAACCGTTGCGACTACCGAACAATAGAAGGTCTGACATGCCGTACTTCACAGTGAATGGTCTCCGGCTACACTATCGCGAGCAAGGCAGCGGCCCTGTGCTTCTCATTCTCCCCGGAGATACTTCCTCGGCGGCCCACCATTCCGGCGAGCTCGATCATTTCTGCAATCGCTTCCGCACCGTATGTCTGGATTTCTGGGGAACCGGTTTCTCCGAGCGCGTCTCCGTCTGGCCTGCGGACTGGTGGGAAATCTGCACGGAACATGCGGCGACGCTCGTCCGACACCTAGATGATGCTCCTGCCGTAGTCGTTGGTCAAAGTGGAGGAGCGGCAATCGCGCTGATGATGGCCATTCGCAATCCTCACCTCGTCCGAGCCGTGGTGTCGGACAGTCAGGTTGAGCGGCTGCCCGCCGATTGGTTGCGAGATATCGTCGCACAGCGCCACTCGGCATCCCCTTCCACTATTCTTTTCTGGCAGCGGGCGCATGGAGATGACTGGGAATCCGTAGTAGCCGCCGACGACAGAGCCATCTTGGCGCGCGCAGCCGCGGGAGACATCAACTGGTACGGGGGCAGACTCGCAGAGCTGGAATGCCCCGTACTACTGACGGGCAGTCTATCCGATCACCTTATGCCGGACCTACCGGGTCAGATCTTGGCCATGGCCCGCCAGATCAAGGACTGCAATGTATATCTATGCGCATCCGGAGGCCATCCACTCATGTGGACCAGGCCGTTGCAGTTTCGGGCGGCAGTGGACTGTTTCTTGACAACACTACCGGATTAAGCGTTTGCGCAGACACGCAGTCCTATCGCTGAAACCTCACACCTCCCAGCAGGGCACACGCCGCTTCCAAGACTCCACCGCCAATAGCTAAGGCCTTGTCCGATACCGTGAAACAGTGCTCTCGCGCCGCCCGCGGATCCACGTCCCCGGTCTTGAATCCCGGAGAGACCTCCAGGCCCGAGCGAAGAAGGCCGCGCAGGACACCATCGATGGACGATGTCAGCGGCAGGTCGTCGACGTAGCCGACGACCTGCCCGCTCGTCACCATATCTCCAATCTCTGCATGCGCTTTGAATATTCCCGCCCCGGGGGCACGAAGAACTCGTTCGGCAGCCTTGCCTCCAACTTCACCGGGCACGCCGGTGTTGGGAATAGCCTCACCTTCCCATATAACGCGACCCAGCGTGTGGCCCCGCATAGTCTCAATCACTGCATGGCAATCTCGGCCGGCGACAAACCCCGGCCCCAGGGCAACCACTGCTGGGGCATCGGCAGGCGACGTCCCCAGATTACGCTTCGCGATAATGGCGTCGACCAACAGGTCCGGATCCAGCCACGCACGACAGGCGGCCTCTGGATCCACCAAGACGGGCAGCTTTCCGCCGGACAGGATGTCCAGCACATCCTCTTCGTTTCCGGCCAAAACCGCCTCAACACCTTCGACCAATACTTTTCCGTTGTATACGGCTTCCGCGAACGCCACCGTGCGCCGAACAGGCGTAGGTGAAGCGATCTCAGTCATCACAACCGAAAAACCCGCCCGGTGCAAACGTAACGAGACTCCCGTGGCCAGATCGCCTGCCCCCTTCACCAGAGCCAACGGTTTTTTCACAGTCATAATCTCCGCCCTCTTCTATAGATGAGAACAAAAGACCCTCCAGGCCACCTGCTGATCATCCACGGCCTAAGAGCAACACTGCGATCGACCACCTCCCACCGCATCCGTACCCATAGTCGCGCCGGAAGCGGAGCTGAGCGACACTGCAGTTTCCACCAGCGGATTACGACGTACACGGAAGCGGTCAAGGCGTCCATGCTGCATTGCGACGATCTCCGACAGGATACTTACGGCGATCTCTCCAGGAGCACCACCGCCCAGATCTATTCCAATAGGTGAATAGACCCGACTGAGACGTTCCATATCGGCGCCCTCGTCAAGCAGTTGTTCCAGCACAACACGTACCTTATGCTGACTGCCGATCATTCCCACGTAGGCAACATCGGAAGAGAGCACGGCTTTCAGCGCATCCTTATCGTGGATGTGGCCGTGGGTGACGATCACCACATACGAGTTGTGATCCAAGGAGACAAGGTCCGGCAGTTCGCCCGGGTGACCACAGATAACCTCATCGGCATCCGGAAGATTGTCGGTGTTTGCAAACTCGGGCCGCGTGTCCACCACTACCACCCGAAAATCCAGCAGCTTGGCCATAGGTGTGAGCTTCTGGGCTATGTGCCCCGCACCGGCGACCACAATGGTCAGCGCCGGTTTGTTCACCTCCAGGAATACAGTGGTCTCCCCGCCACATTCCATGCCAGCGCATGCTCACCCGATGTGCGCAGCTCATATTTTACAGTCCGCGACACACCGCGTTGAAGAGCGTCCAGCGCGTCCAGCACCACCTGCTGCTCGACCTTGCCTCCGCCTACCGTGTCGATAGTGGATCCATCCTCAAGCACCAACATCTTGGCGCCGGCCTTCCGAGGAGTGGACCCAAATGACTCCACGACCGTGGCCAGGACAAACGCCTTCCCTTCAGTGGATAACTCCGCCATCTTCTTGTACAACTCTTGAGACGTCATCCTGATCCTCCTATGTTTCCAGAACCACCTCAATGTGCCTGCGCGCCCTGCGGGATGCTTCCGCAGCGTCGCCGGTACGCACCGCGTCCACTATGTATGCGTGACTGTACGCTACATGGTCAAGATTGCCGCCGACGCTCCGCCCGGCCGCCCGTGCCTCGCCCGCCCGCCCGCCGACCGCTTCCGCCAGCGCTCTTCTCAAGATCCCAAGCATTTCGTTACCCGCGCACTCGGTAAGAACTTCGTGAAAGAGAGAGTCACGTTGCGAAGCATCATCACTGCGGGCGGCCCGCTCACAGCGCCGCACATCTTCCGGCCCCGCCCGCAAGGCGGCATGCGCCGCAATCAGCCCCTCGATCTCGGCCAGCGCGCGCACCAGCGCAGCGTCACCAATACGACCCAATGCTGCGCTCCACAACAGGACACCGGCAATGGCATCAGCTTCACGCGGTTGGAAGAACACCCCACCTCCCGCCCCTACCTTCTGTTCCAGAATTCCCGCCGCCTCCAGAATACGAACCGCTTCACGCATTGTGGAGGCAGATACACCCCACAGATCTGCCAATCCTGCACGATCACCTATGCGGTCGCCGGGCTTTGCGCCGCTCTCCTCCAACCAGGCGACAAGACGTTGTGCCAGCTCCCTAGGAGACCAAAGACGCAGTTCCACCCGTGCCCCGGTAGGTGCCGAGGAGAGATGTCCATCCGCCAACGATTCTTCGTTGTTCTTGATCCCGTTGGCGATCATGGGACTGCTATGCTTCGTGGACATATGTCGATCACCTTAAAATAATAACTCTTTCCGATATTTATGCCAATTCTTTAAGCAAATAGTAACTCTTTTGCCCGCAACTTACATAGTGGAGGAGGGAGCCTGGTGATCCTGATGACCTATCGTACGGATGCCGGCCCAGCATTGGGTATCAAAACCGCAAACGGTGTGGTCGACGTGGCCACCGTAGGCCAAGCGGCAGGCCTGAGCGGACCGGCAATCGACCCAGTGGCTTTCTTCCGCTCCGGGCAGGACGCCATAGAACATATGCGCATAGTGGCCGAACAGGCCCACCACCATCCTGAGTCGATCGTTGCCGAGCACCAGCTGCAACCGGCTCCCTGCATCCCGGCGCCCGGAAAGATCATCTGCATTGGGCTGAACTACCGAGGGCATGCGGCTGAGACCAATAGCGATATCCCAGCACAGCCCGTGCTTTTCTCCAAATTCAACAACAGTCTCGCCGGCTCGGGGGAACCCGTATCGCTGCCCGGCCCTATGACCCGCTACGATTACGAGGCCGAACTCGTTGTGGTAATGGGAAGAAGAGCCAAAAACGTAACGGAGGAGGCGGCACTGGATTATGTACTGGGCTACTGCAATGGGAATGACCTCAGTTGCCGTGACCTCCAGTTTCTCTCCGGACAGTGGCTGATCGGTAAGACGCTGGACGGTTTCATGCCGTTGGGACCCTACTTGGTCACCGCCGACGATGTCTATGATCCTCAACAACTCAGCGTGCGCAGCTGGGTCAACGGTGATCCGCGCCAAAACTCCAACACGGCGGACATGGTTTTCTCTGTAGCGGAATTGATCAGCTATGCAAGCCGATACATGACCCTGGAGCCCGGCGACATCATCTCCACCGGTACTCCAGAGGGCGTAATACTGGGCATGAAAGATGGTGTTAGGCCGTGGCTGAAGCCCGGCGACGAGGTTGTGGTGGAAGTTGAAGGTCTGGGACGCCTGATCACGCCGCTGGTTAAGTAGCCGGAACGCTTTGCCTCCACTGAGGAAGGGAGATTCACGTGAAGACGCATACTGTATACAAGGTATTCCGTACAACTAAGCGCAGAGAATTCTTGCGTATTACCACCGATGTCGAACAGGCGGTGACGGAATCCGGCGTACAGGAAGGCATGGTTCTGGTTTCAGCTATGCATATCACCGCAGGCGTGTGGGTGAACGACGACGACCCCGATGGCATCCTGGTCGATGCACTGGAATGGTTGGACAAGATCGCACCGCCGAGCTGGAAGACTCCCGCAAATGAGGTGGCCCGCGCGCTACTCCCTGATCCCGGAGATTACCGTCATCACGCCAACGGCGAAGACAACGGTGATGGTCACCTGAAGAATCTCCTAGTCCATCACCAGGTTATCGTACCGATCACAGCCGGACGACTCGACCTGGGACCCTGGCAGCAAATTTTCTACTGCGAGTTCGACGGCGGGCGCGACAAGCGGCTGGTAATCAAGGTCATGGGAGAATAAGTGATTGGCGGTTGCGGATGCGTCTTCGCAACCTGAAGTACGGCGGCGGGCGCGGGTGCCGTCAAGGCACCCGCGCCCGCCACACGATTTCCCCCGGTCCGGTGGACCGGACCGGGGGACCGCTTGTTACCGCTTCGTGCTAAGCCGCCGCCTTGGGGGTCTTCCCCTTCAGGTACTCATCGATGGATTGAGCGGCACACTTGCCGTCACCCATGGCCAGGATAACTGTGGCGCCACCCCGCACGATATCGCCCCCGGCAAACACACCGTCGAGCGATGTGGCCTGGGATTCATCTGCAATGATGTTGCCCCACTTGTCAAGCTTGAGATCGGGCTCGGCGTTCGTCAAAAGAGGGTTGGCCACCGTACCCAGTGCCACCACCACTGCATCGCACTCGAGCTCAAACTCGCTGCCCGGTACTGCTACAGGACGACGGCGTCCGGAAGCGTCGGGTTCACCCAATTCCATCTTCTGGAGTCTGACCGCACGCACCCAGCCTTTATCATCTTCCAGTATTTCGAGTGGGGCCACCAGCAGGTGAAATTCTATGCCCTCTTCCTCAGCGTGATGAACTTCTTCTACACGAGCGGGCATCTCTTCCTTGCCGCGCCGATACGCAATGATGGCCCGCTCGGCACCCAAGCGTTTGGCCGTGCGCACTGAGTCCATGGCCACATTGCCACCGCCGAACACGACTACCCGCCTGCCACGGAAAATGGGCGTTCCGGTCACATCTCCCGTCCATGCGCCCATCAGATTGGTTCGCGTGAGGTATTCGTTGGCTGAATATACACCCTTAAGGTTTTCGCCGGGCACATTCAGGAACATGGGCAGACCGGCACCATTGGCCACGAATACCGCGTCAAAATCGTCGCGTATCTCGCTCAAGGTGAGGGTGCGCCCCACAATCACGTCGCACTCAATCTCCACACCCAGAGACCTTAGGTTCTCCACTTCCTGATCTACAATCCTCTTAGGAAGACGAAATTCGGGGATGCCGTAGCGCAACACGCCGCCCGTGTCGTGCAAAGCCTCGAAGACGTGCACGCCGTGACCGGCGCGCGCCAGCTCACCAGCCGCCGTCAGCCCACCGGGACCGGAGCCGATGACGGCCACACGAAACCCGGTCTGCTCTGCGGGAGCCTTGTCCGGCTCCATGTTCTCCGCAGCCCAGTCGGCCACAAAACGCTCCAGCCACCCAATGGCAACCGGCTGACCCTTTTTCCCACGTACACACTTGCCCTCGCACTGCATTTCCTGTGGACACACACGACCGGTGGTGGCAGGCAGAGCATTGTCGACACGAAGGATGGTCGCCGCACCCGCAACATCCCCCTCCGCCAACTTGTCCAGGAATTCTGGGATGTGCACGTTCACCGGGCATCCGTCCACACAGGGCCGCTTCTTGCAACCCAGGCAACGTTTGGCTTCTTGGATGGCCCACTCGAGAGGTAGACCTTGATTGACTTCCTTGAAGTTCTGTGCCCGTTCCACCGGATCTTGCTCCGGCATGGTGGTGCGTTGGATGGCCATTCTTTCTTTTATAGTGAGCTCAGTCATCGTGGATAGTCCCTTTCCTCAGACCTTGACCGAGTCGAGCCTGCAGCCGTGCTCGTCCAGTTCCTGGTACGCGTTTTGGCGTGCGAAGAGTTCGTCGTAATCGACCTGGTGGCCATCGAATTCCGGCCCATCGACACAGGCGAATTTCACCTCTCCGCCCACCGTCACCCGACAGCCACCGCACATACCGGTACCGTCGATCATGATGGGGTTGAGGGAGACGATGGTCTTAACACCGTAAGGACGCGTTAATTCTGACACCGCGCGCATCATGGGAACGGGACCCACAGCATACACTGCATGCGGCTTGGTAGTGGACTCATCCAGGATTCTCTTCAGTGGGCCCGTGACAAACCCCTTTTCACCCATGGATCCATCTTCGGTGGTGGCAATGGCCTCCTTGGAGAACGCAGCCAGCTCATCAAACAGAATGACGTATTCCGCACTGCGACCACCAATAATGGTGATCAGCTCGTTGCCGGCCTGCGCCAATGCTTTGGCGAGTGGGTAGAGCACCGCAGCACCTGCGCCGCCGCCCACACAAATCACCTTGCCCCAGTTCTCTATCTCCGTAGGCATGCCCAGAGGGCCGGCGATATTCTGAATATACTCACCCGCTTTGGTAGCGACGATCTCTTGAGTACTGTAACCAACAGCCTGGATGATGAGGGTGATGGTACCTGCCACGGGATCGTCGTCGGCAATAGTGAGGGGGATGCGCTCGGCCCCCGGCCGCAAACGCACAATGGCGAACTGGCCGGGCTTCCGCGCTTTTGCAATACGCGGGGCTTCAATAACCATCCTATGCAGTTGCGGAGCGATCTCTTCGTTGCTAATAACCTTGAACATGCACTACATTCCTTTCCTCGTTCGGATCAACGAGTCATGGTCTTCATGCGTGCGGCCGCACTCCCACCAATCCATGACCGACACGCAGTCACTGTAGCAAACGAAGGCCCTCTACGGTACGGGTTTCTCGGCCAACCGGGCAATCAGCCGGTTTCTGAGGAATCCGTGTCAGACAGAATGCGTTCAACGGCGGCTGAAGCAGTTGCCGCTACTTCTTCATCAGTCGCCGGTCTGCCCCAGACTTCCCATTCTCCCACTGATCCACCGCGCGACAGATGCGTAACGGCGAGCTCCTCCCAGCGGGTTACTTTAAAAAGTGTTCCCTCGTGGGCTACCAACTCGTCCGGTGCCCATTCCAGGGCCTGGAACGGCGCACGATGCGTACGAAATAGGGGCCGCTCCCTACAAAGACGTCGCCACCACACGTATGCAGCCTCCGCTATGGTCGTTCCAGAGCAAGATACCACCATTAAAGTCGGGGCCGAGACGCCAAACGACGTCCCGGCCCCGACCAGCCCTTCTTAATATGCCGCCGTGCTTACTTCTGCAGTGGCTTCGGCATGATTTCCTCGAGCGCATCGAGTTCCATGAGCCTGCCTTCGGCCACCAACTGACGGTACTTGATAAAGTCGATGGTGTCCTTGCCGGTGAGCTTGCGCGTGCTGAACGCGTGGAAGCCCAGGAAGGCGTCGAGCATCATGTTCTGTCCCAGCCACTGGCGCATAAGCACCTTGGACTGATCCCAGAAAAAGCGCTTCTTCATGCGCATGGAGTCGAGCGACATCTGTACGTTGCCCTCGAATAGGTTGGCGATCTGCCAGATGATCCTATTTACTTCGGCATCCAGAGCCGAGTAATCGTATTCGCAGGAAGCCATGAGTTCGCGCGCAGCCTTCGCCTCAGCGCCGGCCTTCATCTCACCGTAGACGATCTCGCCGTCTTTGACATAGCTGTCGGTGATGACCAGCGGATTGCGAATGAATTCGCCGTCCTTCTTGAGGACCGGGACTGCTTTGGTGATGAGGTTCTTGACCCGCATCTTGTAGGCCGACCACATCTCGCACATGAAGCCGCTCCAAATGGCGTCTTCGATGGAGAGAAACTCGCAGAGGAAGTCGGTAGCACCACCAACGGCGGCGGAGCCGTGGCGCGGGCCGGCCTGACCGAACACGGCAGTATCTGCAGCTACTGCAAGGTCGGCAGCCATACCGATTTCCTGCCCACCGGCAATCCGCATGCCGTTGACCCGGCAGATGACGGGTTTTTTGCAGGCCAGAATGGAGTCCACCATCCCGTTGAACAGTTCCATGTAATCTTGGTATTCCTTGGGCCTACGCGAGTAGTACTCGGAATACTCTACGGTGTTGCCGCCGGTGCAGAAGGCGGCTTTGCCCGCTCCGGTGAAAACCACCGCAACCACATCGCGGGCGGTGGAGGCGTTCCAGAAACCGGCGATTACACCTTTAACCATCTCAGTGGTGTACGAGTTGTACTGTGCAGGGTTGTTGAGAGTGATCCAAGCCGTGTAGAGACCGGGAATCTCGTTGCCGTCCGGGTCCACCAAAGGCTTCTTTTCGAACATGGTGCAGGGAGCTTCCGTGCCCCAATATTCCTCGCCCTTGAACAGCCGATGGTCTTTGATCTCATTGTCGCGTGGCAACCAATCCAAACTCATGTAGTCTCCTTTTCTCGTGGGACATCCTCTTCCTCAACACACCTCTTGCTGCACCGTGTATAGCAAAGGGGTCCGGCTATCGAAAACCGGGCCCCTGTTACCTTTTCTCCGCTTCCCCGTCGGCACCCGCAGGGCGTCGGCGGAGACATCGCAGAGTCTGCTGCCACTCTAGATATACTGGCCGCCATCCACCTTGATGACTTCACCCGTAATGTGACGACCCAGTTCAGACGCCAGGAAGGCCACAGTCCAGGCTATATCGTCGGGTACTCCCGCGCGTTTCACAGCCGACTCGTCTACAGCGGCCTGTTTAAACTCGTCCGGCATACTCTCGCCCATCTCCGTCAGGATGAAACCGGGAGCCACCGAGTTGCACGTAACGCCGTACTTACCCAGCTCCTTGGCTGCAGCCTTTGTGAGACCAATGGCGCCGGCTTTGGCGGCGGAGTAGTTGGTCTGACCGAACTTGCCTCGTATGCCGTTGATAGAGGTTACGCTGATAAAGCGACCGTAGTTCTGCTCTCTGAAGTACGGAGCGCAGGCACGCAGGTAGTTCCACGTACCCTTCAGGTCGACGTCAATTACGCGGTCGAACTGGTCTTCCGTCATCTTCCATATAACGCCGTCCCAGTTCATGCCGGCGTTGCACACTAAGATGTGGACCCCGCCCAACTCCTCGACAACCTTGGCCACCATCTTCTCGGCGTCGGCCATGCTGGAGACGTCGGCCTGTACCGCGATGGCCTTCCGGCCCATGGCCTGCAGTTCCTCCACCAATTTGGCCGCCTCATCGACGCTCTTGCGATAGTTGAGCGCTATATCCGCCCCCTGCAGAGCGAGGGTGCGCACCATCTCCGCCCCGATTCCACGAGTGCCCCCGGTGACGATGGCCACCTTGCCACTCAAATCGATAATCGCTTTCGACATTCCTTCAATCCTCCGGCCGCAAGTGCTTTTTGAGCAGCGTCATGCTACCACAACTGTCTTGGCGAGCCACGACGCTTTCGCCGTAGCGCATAACCCAAAGTAAATCCACCAGTCTTTCCAATCATGCTTGACACTCCTCGCTAGTGCCGGCAACTAATCCATCATTTCCGGGATGAACTCCTCGAGTACAGGGAAGTCCTCCAAATGCCGATCGATTGCAGCACGTACAAACGCGTTCACCCACCAGAAGATGTCTTGTCTGCGGATAACCCGGCGCATACGCCGCATGCGTTCCCGTCTCTCCACCACCGGCATGATCCACGCCTGATAGAGGGCCTCAGAGGTCTGTTCGACGTCATAGGGGTTGACCACGAGGGAGTGGCGCCCTAATTGCGCCGATACTCCCGCGAACTGACTGAGCACCAAGACGCCCTTACCATCCGCGTTGCAGGCGCAATATTCCTTGGCCACCAGATTCATGCCGTCTTTGAGCGGCGTTATGACACCTACGTCGGCGGCGCGGTAGTACCCAAGCAAATCTAGGGACGGAAGACTGCGATACATATAGTGTACCGGCACCCATCCCCGTCGCGTGAACTCGCCGTTGATGGCCCCCACCAGCTGCTCTATCTCCGTCCGCAGCTCATCGTAGCCGGCGATCTCCGCTCTACTGGGAACAACCACCTGTATCAGATTGACGCGGCTGTGCGTTTCCGGTCGAGAGCGTAGAAGATGCCTGAACGCACGCAGTCTCTCCGGAATGCCTTTGGTGTAGTCAAGACGATCCAACCCCAGCATCAGCGCGCGGCCGGGAAGGGCCGCCTTCGCCTCGTCGGCCCATTCCCGCACTGCAGGCTCCTCACTGCGCCTGTGGAAAGACCGGTAGTCGATGCTGATAGGAAAAACACCAACGTCCACTTCTCGTTCTTCATACCATATGCGGTGAAGCGATCCTACAGCCCGCACACGGATATTTTTGGTGAGAAGACGAATGCACTGGATGAAATTCCGCCTATCCCGTTGCGTTTGGAAACCGATCAGATCGTATTGCAGCATGCCCGCCAGAAGTGTCTGGCGTTCGGGAAGCTTCATGAAGATATCTGGGGCCGGGAAGGGGATGTGCAGGAAGAAGCCGATGCGACTGGTGACCCCTCGTTTCCGCAACTGTTCGCCTACCATCATCAGCTGATAGTCGTGTACCCACACGAAATCTGTGGGGCGTACACGCCGAGCGATCTCATCGGCAAACCGCCGGTTGACCTCCATATACGCCTGCCAGAAGTGCGGCTCAAAGACACATCGCGATTGCAGGTCGTGAAAGAGAGGCCATATCGTTTCGTTGGAGTAACCTAAATAGTAATCGTGGTACAGGTCCTGATCGATCGGCACAGGACGGAATGTACAGCCCAGTTCCTTCCCAACACGCCCCATGAGCTCATGCAGATGGGGAACCTCCTCCCACGTCCCAGGCCAACCTATCCACAGCCCCCCGCGGTTCCGCAAAACCGGCAGCAACGCGGTTACCAATCCTCCGCTGCCCGCCTCAATGGTCCATTCCTCGTCGGGGCCACGAGCCAACACAAAGGGCAGCCGGTTCGAGGCCACAATGAAACGCGCTTCGGTCTTCTTCTCGCTCATTAATGCTCATCTCCCCTCATCTTGTGGCATTCGTCCACCCCTGCAAGAATGAGAGCAATTCCTCGGGCGGGCGCAACCACAGCTCTGCGCGGGTCGGCCTGTACTCACGGCGAACCAGTACGGTGAGACCTCTCTTCCCAAGGGCTTTGAAGGCATCCTCATCTGTATCGTCATCACCCAGGTAGGCCACCGGTACACCTGGAGGGCGTGTGGCTAGGACTTCAGAAACTACATCCCCTTTGTCGCGGCCTTTGAATCTCAGCTCCATGCCGCCATCAAAGGGGAGCACTTCCAGTCCCGTGCAACCGGCCGCTGGACGCAGTAACATTAGGGATTCTTCCCTCAGTCTCAACTGCTCTTCGGGGGACAGACCTCTCCAGTGAACGGCCACCCCACTGGGTTTCACCTCCACTTGGTCTTCCTGCGTCAGTGTGAGAAGTCGGTCGCGGCAGAAGGCCACGGCATCTTGTACGTGTCTGGGCACCGGAAAAATCTTCTTCTTGCCGTCGGCCGTCCGGCACTCCCATCCGTGCGCTCCCCAAATCTCAGGCGCCGGATCCATACCCAGAAGTGTGGTCACTTCTGCCACAGGGCGTCCGCTGACCACCACAATCTCGGTACGCCCACTGCGACGAAGCCCGTTCAGTGCCTCTGTAACCCCCGGATAGGGGACCGCCGCGTTTCGATCGATCAAAAACGGCGCCAGCGTCCCGTCGTAGTCGGTCAGCAGCACCGACAGAGGCGCCATCCGCACACGGGCGAAGAAGATCTCAATCACGATTTGACGCGCCTTCCCCGGCCCGCCTTGGAGGGGGAACCATCGGGGTCAAGTTGTGGCCCAGATGCCTCGTGACGACCGGCGCGCAGTCTCCGATTGCAAACACGGTGGCTCTGATACACCTCCCTCGGTAGCGCTTCGTGTACGAAGCCCCGCCTCAGCCTGCCACCTGTTCTTTATATTACCTTTACCTTTATATCATACACATCTCGGCCCACACCGCCCACTACACGCATCGGCGCCCACCTCGGTCCGTCCGCTGAATCCGCCCTGTTGCGTCCATCTTTCAGCGGTTCCTCAGCTTATGCTCGAACGCCTCCAACACAATGACCACCCGCTCGTGCGTTCCCCGCCCTACAACTCCGGCCTCGTCCTCCGTCGACACCTCAAACAAGAGACGACGCCCCTCCACAGCCGTGAGGGTGGCAGAGGCCTTTATCGTCATCCCGACACGCGTAGGCGCCAGATGAGAGACGTCCAAATGCGTCCCCACGGTGGCACGATCCTCCGGCAGGTGGTCGGCAATGGCACGCAGTGCCGCCTTCTCCATCAGGACCACCATAGCGGGAGTCGACAGACTGCGTACCGGACCGGTGCCCTGAGCGAGTGCCGTGTTATCCGCCACCACTACAGTGCTTACCGACCCCTGGAGACCGGGTTCAAGAGACATGAGCGATCCTTATCTATTGAGCAGCTGAGAGAATTAAGTATTGGGAAACCGTCATATTCATATACATCATGCGATTATCTGCGTCGTTTATCGACCACCCGTGCCGGCAGTTCGTCGACTGTGGTAAAAACGGTGGGCTCCACGAATCTCACGCGGACCCTAACGGCCAACTCATCGGCCAGCCGCTCTTCCAGCTCCCGTCGCAGGTCTACAAAATCCCGTATATCGTCTGTGAAGAGCGCCGGGTCCATGGGCACAAGTACCTCCATCTGATCCAAACCGGCTTCGGTTTCAAGAAGGATCTGGAATCGCGGTGGCACTCCCATCGCAGCGGCCAGGACGTTCTCCACCTGTGCCGGGAACACGTTGACACCCCTCACTTTGAGCATGTCGTCACAGCGACGTTGTACACGGGTATGGCGCACCAGTGTACGACCGCACGCACAGCGTTGCGTGGTAATTGCAGCCAGATCACCCGTGCGGTAACGGATAACCGGCACGGCTTCCTTGGTGAGTGATGTGAACACCAGCTCACCTTCCTCTCCCTCCGCAAGCAGCACACCGCTCTTTGGATCCACCACTTCCACCAACACGTGATCCTCGTTGACGTGTAGCCCATCTTCCGCCGGGCACTCAAAGGACAAACCGGGTCCCAGCACCTCCGACACTCCATACGTATCACGTGCCTGGACTCCCAGGCGCTCTTGTATCTCGCGGCGGATAGCTTCGCTCCAAGGCTCTCCCCCGAGAAGAGCTATGCGCAGATTAAGGTCCGGTGGGCGGATCCCGAGTTCGTCAGCCACGTAGCACAGATGAAGTCCATAGAAAGGCGATCCGGCCAGAACGCTGGTGTGATAATCGCGCATGATCATCAACTGGCGCTTGGTTGCACCAGTGGACGTGGGGATAACGGTGGCCCCTAGGCGCTCCAATCCGGCGTGCCATCCCAACGCCCCCGTCTGCAGACCGTAACCGAAAGTGATCTGTACCACATCGTGCGAGCGCGCCCCGCCGGCCGTGCCGGCGCGGGCGCACAGCTCGGCCCAGGTATTGAGATCCCCGCGTGTGAACCCCACCACGGTGGGAGAAGAAGGACTACCCGATGACGTATGAATGCGAATGACCCTTTCCAGCGGTACCGCGAACATGCCGTAAGGGTAGGCTCGTCTGAAGTCGGCTTTGGTAGTGAACGGCAGACGTGTCACGTCATCCAGAGTCTTGATGTCTCGCACGTTGATGCCGCTTTCTTCCCACCGCTGTCGATAGAAAGGCACAGAAGAGTGCGCCCAACGCAGCGTCATCTGCAAACGCTTTTCCTGCAGCGTGCGCAAATCTTTGCGTGTCATGGTTTCGTATTCCGGGTTCCAGATCTCGTTCATAACTCAATCCCCTTCCCGGACGACTGGGTATTTCTCGTGTCCATCTTCGGTCACATCAGTGCGCCCGCCCCCGTGACCAAAATAGATCGACTGGATATCGGCAGCCAGCAATGAGGCGGCGCCATCCTCCATGACGATGCGCCCTCGCTCCATCACCAAACCACGATGCGCCAGCGACAGAGCAATCCGCGCATCCTGCTCCACCAACAGAAGCGTCAATCCTCGCTCGTTCAACTCCCTCAGTGTCCGGAATATCTCCTTGACCACCAGCGGCGCCAACCCCATGGAAGGTTCATCCAGCAGCAGGACCCGCGGCTCGGCCATCAATGCGCGACCTACAGCCAGCATCTGTTGCTCGCCTCCGGACAGCGTAGCGGCGTGCTGAAGTCGCCGCTCCTGAAGACGGGGGAACAGTTCAAATACCTCTTCCATCTTGTCCGCAGCCGGTCGACCGCGCTTACCTCGCCGCGAATAGCTACCCAGTTCCAGGTTTTCCTGGACGGTCAACGGCCCAAACAGTTGCCGACCCTCCGGCACCTGCACCACACCCCGCGCCACCACCTGCTCCACGCCCAGACCCACCAGGTTCTCACCTTTCAGCTCTATGACTCCTTCCCAGGGTTTCACAACTCCCGAGATTGTCTTGAGCAGTGTGCTCTTGCCGGATCCATTTACCCCGATGATGGTCACAATCTCTCCATGCGCCACATCGAGATCAACATCGCGCAGCACCTCCACGGCCCCGTATCCCGCCCGCAGTCCACGCAGTCGCAGCACGGTGTCATGCGAAGGGGGGGTGTCAACAAAAGCATTCATTCTAGATCTTCGCCCAAGTATGCGCGGATCACTTCAGGATCCGCTTGGATCATGAGCGGCGGACCATCGGCAATCTTACGCCCGTAGTCCAGCACCACCACCTGGTCTGATATATCCATCACGAAGGTCATGTCGTGCTCTACCAGCAGTATGGTGACACCATCGTCGCGGATGCGCCGCACGCAGTGACCCAGGTTTGCGGTCTCCTCGTCGTTAAGACCCGCCGCCGGCTCATCGAGCAACAGAAGGACCGGCTCGGTGGCCAACCCACGTGCTATCTCCAAGAGATGGCGTTCACCCAGGGGCAGCGACCCTGCTTCATCCTGCGCCCGGTCGGCCAACCCTACGCGCGTGAGGGCGTGCATGGCCTGCTCCCGCGATTCCCGCTCTTCGCGCCCGTGCCGCGGTAACCGCAGGAAGGCCGCCGCCAAACCTGCATAGGTCCGGCAATGCCGCCCCACGATGACATTCTCCAGCACAGTCAAGTCATCAAAGAGACGGCTGTGCTGGAACGTCCGGGCCAAACCTGCGCGGCACATAGCATGCGCGGGACGTCCCGTCACATCCTCGCCACGAAAGAACACCTGACCGGCACTCGGGCGATCGGCTCCGGCCACACAATTGAAGAGGGTGGTTTTGCCGGCGCCGTTGGGACCGATCAAAGCCATGATCTGTCCTACGTGAAGTGCAAAACTGACCTCACGCAGCGCCTCCAGACCCCCGAACCGCTTCGAAACACCATCTAAACGCATGAGGGGCATCTCAGCCCCTCTCTTCCCGATGGAACAGACAACGCACATCGTGCGCCACCCGCGCCAGAGGGCCACTCTTCACGGGCAACAGCACCACGATGAGGATGAGTAAGATCCCGAAGACCAGATTGACGGCGTCCTCGTGTATCCGTTTGATGACCTCCGGCAGAATGACCGTGGCCAGCGTGCCCCAAAGCGCTCCCCACACGCTGCGAAACCCTCCAATCACAACTGAGCACACCAAGATCACGGAGAAGGTTATGCCGTATGAGTCGGGGCTGATGAACTGAACGTAGTGAGCATCAAAACTGCCGGCCAGACTAGCGAACACAGCCGAAATCATGAAGACCTGCAGTTTGCGCCAGGACGCATTCACCCCCAGCGACTCCGCAGCCAGCTCCGAACGACGCAGGGCTTTGAGAGATCGTCCCACCCTGGACTCCGACAAATTCAGTGCCAAACGGAAGACGATCAAAGCCACCAACCAGACCAATACGTGATAGAGACGGGGTTGACTGAAATCCAAAGAGCCCAATGTCAACGGGGGAATCCCCGTGATACCGTCGGTGCCACGAGTGAGTCCCTTCAACTGCACAAGCAGGATGAACACAATCTCTCCGAAGCCCAGAGTGGCCATCGCCAGATAGTGCCCCTTGAGCTTCAGGGTTGGGATGCCTATGACACCGGCCACGCCGGCCGCCAACACGGCAGCAACAACCATGGCCAACCACGGATTCATGCTCAGGCGGGTAACCAACAGAGCCGAACCGTAGGCTCCGATGGCAACAAACGCTGCGTGCCCCAACGATATCTGACCGGCCTGGCCCAACAAGAGACTCAGACCGATGACCACCATGAAGCGGGTGGCCATGAAGGCCAGAATGCTAAGGAGATACGCGTCCGCGACCAAGAGTGGCATGGCCAACGCCACCACCGCCAGCGTGATGAAACCCCAGTTACGATTCCAGAAACCCACGGGCGTGCTCATTCTCGCTCCACCACCCGACCCCCGAAAAGCCCCTGCGGACGCACGAACAAGACCAGCAGAAGAATCACAAAAGCGATGGCGTCTTTGTAACCTGACGAAACCAGCCCCACAGCCAGCCCCTCCAGGATCCCGAGAGTCAGCCCACCAAAGACGGCCGCCAGCGGGTTACCCAACCCTCCTAATGTGGCGGCAGCGAATCCCTTCAGACCAAGCAACGCCCCCGACGAATAACTCATGAAGCTGATGGGTGCAACCATTGCGCCGCCGGCCGCCGAGATAACGCCGCTGACCGCAAAACTGAGCAGCACCACACTGGCGTACGATACTCCCATCAACCTTGCGGCCAACGGGTTGACGGCACACGCGCGCACCGCTTTTCCGGTGAGTGTGCGCTTGTAGAAGAACTGCAACGCCAACACGATGACGATGGTTGTGCCAACCACCCATAGGGTCTGTGGAGTGAGGCTGGCGCCCAACACGCGAATAGGAGTGTCTCCCGAAAAAGGAGGGAGAGGAAGTGCCTCTCTTCCCCAGATCATCATGGCCGCCGTACGCAGAGCCAGTGAGGCGCCCACCGTGGCAATGACCTGGGCGAGCACACCTTTGGCCATAAGAGGGCGGATGGCAAGCTGCTCGAACATGACGGCTACGATCAGCACGATGATAAGGGCACCGACGAAGGCCAGCGGTAGAGGGAGCCCCGCCCTATAAAGCCCAATAGCACTCAAGCCGCCCAGCATGACCAATTCACCCTGGGCGAAGTTGATGATTCCAGTAGCATTGTAGACCAGCGTGAAGCCCAACGCCGTCAGCGCATAGATGCTCCCGTTGGTGATGCCACTGAAGATGTACTGAAGAAACTGTTGGCCCGTCACGCTGCAAAGTTCCTGGTACCCCCACCCCCGGCGGCCTGCGGCCGCCGGGGGTGGGGATTGAGGCGGAGGCGGGCCGTCCGGCCCGCCTCCGCCTCAATCCGAGTTCCTACAGCGCTACAACTACCTCCTACTGCGCCAGAACCCACGAGGCGTCCTCGATCTCAACCATGATGAGATCATCCACGGCCAGGCCATCGTGGTTGGTGGGCGAATAGTTGAAGATTCCATCTGCTCCCGCAAAGCCGCTTATGGCATTGAGTGCAGCCGCAATGGCATCCGGCTTGGTGTCCTGTGCGTCCTCGATGGCCTTCACCAGTAACGAGATGGCATCCCATCCGTGACTGGCGAAGTGGTTGGGGGCCTCGCCGAAGCGCTCCGTGTAATCGGAGATGAAGGTATCGATAACCTGCTTCTGTCCCTCGTCTGTGATGGACTGCGGGAAAAGGATCTTGGTGCTGGGGAAAACCACACCCTCTGCCGCATCGCCGGCCAGTTCGATAAACTTGAAGTTGGCGATACCGTGACTACCCACATAGGGCAGCGGCCAACCGAGTTGCTTCAGATTCTTGGCTGCTACGGCCGGCCCAGGGTTGGTGCCCCACACCACAAGAGCTTCCGGGTTTGACCCACGCAGTTTGGTCAGCTGCGCAGTGAGATCGGTTTCGTCGGTCTTGTAGGACTCCCTAGCCACCACCTCAAGACCATAGACATCTTTGACCTCGTCTATCTGAGCCATCCCCGAAGAGCCGAAGGCATTCTCGTCGTACAGCACGGCGATCTTCTTCAGTCCGAGGTCCTCGGCGATGTACTTGCAGGCCCGTTCCACTGCCAGATCGTCCTTGGGAGCAACGCGCCAGACCCAATCCAGGGGCGGCTCGTCCGTAATAGTATTGCCCGCAGCCATAGCTATCTGCGGAATTCCGGCCTGTGCCGCTATGGGTTTCATGGCCAACGTGGTAGCCGAACCGCTGGCTCCAATGAGAGCCACCACTTTCTCTTGGTTGATCAGGCGCTGAGTGGCGGTCACCGCCTCTTTGGCATTGCTCTGATCATCAAGGATGACGATCTTCAAAGGCCGACCGAGCACACCGCCCTCAGCATTGATCTTATCTTCCATGAGCTCGAGGGTGTTGCGCTCAGGCTCCCCCAGGGGAGCATTGGGGCCGGTGGTGGATACCACGGCGCCGATAACAATGGGATCACCACTGGGTTCCAAGCTCTGATCGGTCTCAGTGGCGGAACCGGCATCCGAAGTTGTGGTAGTGGCGCCGCAGGCCGCAAGGAATACGGCTAGAAGTACTGCGAGAACGGCTATAGATGTAGCGGTAAGAACCGCCTTACGCGACTTACGCATGACACTCTCCTGGATACGAACACGCCGGCAAAACCGGCACGGCTACACGGAACAGTTGGGCCTTTCCAGCTCAGTCAATATCGGAATCCGCTAAGCATGGTAGCCCCTTGTCCGTAAGCGTACGTTCCAGGCCCTCGATATCATCCGTCATGAATATGACCGACTCGCGGGCCCCCCAGTAGAGATAATCTATGTTGCTACCCGACCCGGTCACTATGGCACCCAGTGTGGCCAGAGCGCCGGGCTCGTTGGGTAGTCTAACACAGAGGACCTTGTTTTCTTTGACGGTGAATCCTTCCCCCCGCAAAGCCTCAGCCGCCTCATCAGCCTTGCTGACCACCAGCCTCACGATGCCGTAATCACCGGTATCGGCCAGGCAGAATCCAAAGATGTTAATCTTCCTCGCAGCGAGCACACCGGCAATCTGGGCTATCCGCCCCGCCTTGTTCTCCACAAACAGTGAAAATTGGCGAACGCTCACCGGCCGCTCCTACGAGAACCCCGCATTTTATGGGGTGCCATGATACAGATGAACACATGCTCTGAAAAGGGTGGCACAGTAGCCGCACTCTCTACGCCAACACCCAGAGGCGACTCAACCGCCAACCGTTAAAGCCGACTCAATCTCTCCGCGTGGCCTAAGTCTTTGTCAGAATCCACGTCGTGCCGCTCCGCCCCCTGTGCCGGTACCCGCACCAGACGCGCGTCGAATTCCTCAAGCACCGTACGCGCTCCTTCATCGCCGGTGAGGGCAAGGACCTGCGGTAGTAGAGAGCGGTTTATCACCACGGGCGGTCCCCAAACTCCCGCCAAATCCTCCAGCACTGCAGCCGCCGCTGTGGTTTCCCGCTCCCAAGCATCCAACAGCCGCTTCACCGTTGTACCGCGCACGAAAGGTTGGTCTGCCAGCAACACCAGCAAATCGCGACCTCGAGCCTGCTTCGCCGCCAGGGCCAACGAGCTACCGATACCCCGTTCAGGCTGATGGTTACGGATAATCCTCCAGCGGTCGCAACCATGACGGCCCATGGGAACGTCACGCTCCAGTGCTTCCCGAATGGCGTCATATTCCTGCCCGGCCACCACCTGTACCGGAGGCTGTGCTCCTCCGTCCAGAGCCGCACGTACCGCCAGGCCTACCAAGCTGACTCCATCCAGCTCCAACGTAACCTTGGCGCGACCTCTCATGCGCCGGCTGAGGCCCGCCGCCAGCACGACGGCCACAGGCCGCCGCGGGATATGCCGGACACACTCAAACAAAGGCCCGGTGTCCGGATGCGCGGCGCCCATCCAGACATCCACCGGCGCACAACGTGCCAACTCTACCAGCACCTGGTCGGGCGGATGAGCGTCCGCTTTGTTGAAGAAGGCGACCAGTCTGGCATGCTCTGGGACCGCGTTCTGATACCCCAAGATCAACGCCGGCAACAACGCTTCCGGCGGCACAGATACTCCAGCAGGTAGGCCCAGAAGCTCTGCCAGAAGGGCCGCACGGTGCACGTGTTCGTCATCGAGCGGCGTCCACTGAGCGTCAAGTCCACACAGCGCGATCACCAGCGTTGCGCAAGAAGGAATAACGGGTTCGTACGACGCCGGAGCCTTGAGCGGAAGCCGAGCCGCTCCATCCGCCTCGATCAGGACCGCCTCCACACCCGGCAGGTCGCGCAGTTTGGGCACCCATTCCACCGGCACGCCGTCTAGTTTGCCTGAGGAGAGCACTGCGGTGCCCACCACCGGAGAAGGTTCCCACGTGTCCCCAACAGTGGAGACCGAAGTTGTGGACCCATCACTTCCCTCTCCCAGGGCCCTCCGCAGCGCAGCTACGCTCTCCCCCAGCACGAGAGGACGCAAGCCCGGCCAACACTCCACACTCACCGAAGTCTCCGCTCCGATCGAAGCCTCCGCATTCGTCGAGCTTTGCGCGTTTGGGCGGCCCTGCACGCCCGCCCAGTCCTCCTCTTCTTGCTGCGCCTCACCACGTCTGTTCGCCAAAGGTGGGAAGATTTTCGTGGTAGTAGTGATGAGTACGCCGGCGTGGCTTCTTTCATAGTCTCGGGCAAGAGCCTCCATGAATGTGCTCTTGCCTCCCCCGCCCACGAGACAAATCACTTCCCGAGGACCCAGTTCCAGCTGATCACGCAGCGCCATTGCGTCCACCTTCCACCCGCCGACTTCTCACTTCCCGGCCGGCACAGCCCGTGGCTCTTCTTCCCAGACGACACGGGCATTCTGACCCAAGGGCCGCCGCGCCCCCAGACTCGAGAACATCAATGCCTCTCGTCCGGCAACATATCGCTTTGCGCCAATCGTGCCCCGCATCGGCCGCAGAAGGCCGCCTTCTCCAGCACCGGAGCACCGCATTCCGAGCACTCAACTGAAAGAGCAGCGGGAGCAGCAGGAGCCGGAACCACTACATCGGAGGGTTCCGGTGCCGATGTAGTCCACGTCTGCGCCTTCACCGACGGTTCCATAGCCGGATTCTGTCTTCTACGCACTACCGGGGCCAACATGATCCACAGGCCGAGCGCGATGAGGAGGACCGGCCATAGGATGCGGGTAGCCGAGCTGCCGCTCACATTGAGCAAAGCCTCGAAGAAGAATCCGAAGGCGAAGAAGAGAACAAGCCCTATCTTCATAACGACCGATCCCGCCTCGCGCAGGCTCTGCGATCCTGCCACCCGTCCGAATATGTGAAGACCCACACCCACTCCGAACGGAGCGATCAAAGCCCATGCATACGCCCAACTCTCCCACGCATCCAACAGGTTCTGGAAAAGCAGCACAAGACCGGTCATGGTCACGATACTGCCCGGGATGGCAAAAGCACCCCACCCCGAACTCTGAAGCGTCAACGGAAGAAAGAACAACAGCCCCACCACTACCACGATGAGGGGCCACCATCCCTTCACCACGTCCCTACCCAGCACGGAGGCTATCAGGAAAAGAATCCCCACCGCAATCAACACCGCGCCGACGATCACCGTTCCGCGATTCATACTTTTCTGCATACTCATGCCATCCCCTTCGCTAAGGGACAACGCCATTTGTCGTCCAAGACCAAAGGTGCCCGAACGCTGATACCATTCACACGTGCACTTCGATGATACAGCTCCAGACACCTCTGCGGCACTCGAGCGGCTCCATGCCGCAGGCGATCCGCTGTTGGCCCAGGCACTTACGGGTCTGGGCTGGAACCCACAGGAGGTCATCGGTGTGGATACGGCGACGATTGAAGACATCGCCCGCCAAATGGACCGAGACCACCGCCTGGCCCAGAAGCTGTGGGCCGAGGGACTGCGCGAGACGCGCCTGCTTGCCATTCGCCTCGAAGAGCCGAAGAAAACCCAAGCCGATCAACTGGACCGCTGGGTTCACCAACTAACCCACGAAGAACTGACCACCTACCTGGTAGATCATCTGCTGACCAAGTCACCGGCAGCGCGCCACCTGGTTCCGCGATGGGCGGCATCTCACCATCCCCTGGTACGCAACGCCGGCTTCAGGCTCCTCAATCGTCTCGGCCTCGATGATGATGAACTGGACCCCAAGGCCCGATTTCCGGGCTATTTCACCCTCTCCGGTCTCCAAAGCGACGGAGCTGATGCGCCTACCAACGCCATAGTGCGCACATGGCGCGCCATAGTGCGCTACATGGGACGTAGAAATCGGCGGACGGGGCAACAAGCGGTGAGGCGGGCCCAAGAGGCGCAGCTTCTGTGGGAGCAGGACAAGATCCAGCTAAACCGTGAGTACACCAACCGCACTAATATGAAGTAGGAAGTGAACCCGCCATCACCCCCGAGTCAATCGACAAATAGATTGACACCTTTGAACGCCTCAGCGTTGAACAGGCCTACATCACTTATCTTGAGACTGGGGATTACCAACAAAGCCATAAACGATAGTGTCATGAAGGGCGCTGATAACCTAGATCCCAAGTCCTTAGCTGCGCGATCCAGGGCATCGTAAATCTCCGCCACATCGAGGCCGTCGAGTGGGCTCATGAGACCCGCTATCGGAAGAGGCAACGAACGCACATTCTCTTGTACGGCAACTGCCAAGCCGCCCCGATTGCGAATGACCTCGTTGACCGCCGCTGCTAATTCCTCGTCGGAAGTTCCCACGGCCACGATGTTGTGGGAGTCGTGCGCCACTGAAGAGGCCATCGCTCCTCGTTGCAACCCCACATTGCGGATGAAGGCGACTGCCGGAGGAGCCTCCTGATAACGGTTGAGCACCACGATTTTGAGGATGTCGCGATCGGTATCGGATACCACCTGCCCGTTACGCACAGTCGGTGTCACCACCAATTTGCGCGTCACCAACTGACCGTCCAGCGCCTCGATCACGTTGATCCGGCCCGGGCGCGCCGTCACTGCGAAGACCTCCGCCCGCTGCTCGCGCGCGGCAAAGCGATTGGGGCGCTCAGCACAGTCGGCGGCAAACAGCGGCGTGCCGTCGGCAGACACCAGCCGTCCCTTGACATATGTACCGATGGCATCAAAGTCTTCTAGGTCGGCCACAACGATGAAATCCGCCGGATCGCCCGGCTGAAGCAACCCCACATCCAGACCGTAGTGACGCACCGGATTCAGACAGGCACATCGGATGACCGTGAGCGGATCTATCCCCGCCGCCACCGCCCTGGCGGCCAGGACATTGATGTGTCCCTTGACCAGGTGCTGGGGATGTTTGTCGTCGCTGCAGAGCATGCACTGTTCCGGATACGACTGCATCAGCGGGTAGAGTAGGTCAAACTCATGAGCAGCCGAACCATCGCGAATCAGGATCTTCATCCCCAGCCGAATCTTCTCCTCAGCCTCCGCGTAACTGAGGCTCTCGTGATCCGTGGAGATGCCGGCGTTTACATATGCCACCAGTTCTTCGCCGCGCACCCCCGGCGCATGGCCGTCGATGGGCTTACCGTGTCGCTTGGCCGCAGCAATCTTAGCTGCGACCTCTGGATCGCCGTGAATCACCCCGGGGAAGTTCATCATCTCGCTCAGATAATAGATGTCATCCCGAGCTAGGAGTGCGTCCACCTCCTCCGGTCCCAGATACGCTCCCGATGATTCAAAGGGTGTAGCGGGCACGCAAGACGGGGCACCGAAGGCGAAAGTGAACGGAGCCGCCGCTCCATCACGCAGCATGAACTCCACACCGGGAACACCCAGCACGTTGGCGATCTCGTGGGGGTCGCTCACAGCAGCCACGGTACCCTGCCGCACCGCCAGTCGCGCGAACTGCGCGGGGGTGAGCATGGAACTCTCCACGTGTACGTGGGCATCGACGAAACCGGGCATGATGAAACGATCGGCTAAGGGTCCTTGATATCCCACCGATCCAACGGAGGTCTCGCGCTGAATGTCGGCTATGCGACCCTGGACAACTTCCACAGTGCCGGGGAAGATCTCTCCCGCCACTACGTCCACGATGCGTCCGGATATCTTGAAGTCCTCCTGTTCGGCACTCATGTCGGTCGCCACCTCCCCTGAATCATGTCCCCCGGAAGTCGAAGTCGGCCATGAACCACCCTTCTGCTACGCTCCTGCCGTTTTGAACGTCCCTTCCATTGGACGACTGAGCATCCGCCCTAATCGCTGCTCACTGCAAACCCGCCTCACGAATGCGGCAGGAAAGCTCGTACGCCTCTTCATACAGCCGACTTCCTACCACTATCTTATCTCCCAGTTCGAGGTAGTGGGCGGTGGCCGCCGTGTAACGCGGCCACAGCTCATCTCCGGGCGGGTTGGGATCACCCGTCGCTGCAAATCGGGTCCACATCTCCATAATGCGCTCCGACAGCGCCAAATCAACGGGGTCGACCACCCCGAACAGCGCCGCCTGCCCAAACACATAAGGTAGCTCCAGACCATGGAAGGCCCCCTGCGGAGCCCCGGGAAGAGCAATCTGGAGTGGTACGCGCGTGAACTCGTATAGATAGACCGGAGACTCTTTGGTCCTAACCTGTGACTCGGTCACGTAGCGCGCAGTTGCTGCAAAACCCAACTCCGTCAACATGCGACTGATGCTTGAAATGTTGCGTTCCGCATCCCCACACGGGTACATGGCCAGCACCTCATCGGCCCAAGGTCCAAAGAGCCCTCTCGCCCACGCGCAGTAATTCTCCTCCTCCATCCCCTCCATCCACGAAAGGAACGTGTTGCCCTCATCGGCATTGGAGCCTAGGATCAACGCCACCTCGTGCTGCATCCCTGCCGCAAAGGCACGTGACACAGACAACGGTACCACCACGCCGTCCACCACCGGTGCCAGGGAGAGTCCGTCACTCAGAAAATCTGTGGGTAACGCTGAAGTCGCAGCCAACAACTCTTCCGGCGAGACGGAACGCATAGCGGCCGGATCGTCCCTGCCCACACCCAGCCGCAAGATCAATTCCGCCCCCGCGGTCTCAGCAGTGGCCAGATCGACGCCGGTCAGTCCGCCAAACCCCTCTTCCAACAAGACTGCGCTCTGCAGGATGGCACGGTGGAACAGCCCCTCAGCTCGAGGCATCACCATGAGGTGGAGAATACTCATAGCCCCTGCCGATTCTCCGAACACGGTCACCCGCTCGGGATCTCCCCCCAGACAGGCGACGTTGCGCTGCACCCATTCGAGAGCACTCACCTGGTCCATTAGCCCATAGTTTCCCGAAACCCGGTCGGGAGACTCGGCGCTCAGAGCCGGGTGGGCAAGAAACCCCAACGGACCCAGACGATAATTGACGCCGATCACCACCACCCCGCCCAACCGCGCCAGATTCTCACCGTTGTACAATCCCATGGACGCAGATCCGCTCACGAATGATCCACCGTGAAGCCAAACCATGACCGGAAGCCGGTCCGCAGGGTCTGTTGCCGGAGACCACGCGTTGAGGTAGAGGCAGTCTTCACTTGTCTCACCCACTCCCAGCGGCCCCATCGATACGGCACCGACTTCCTGAGGACACGAGGGTCCGTACGCGTCGCAGACGCGCACACCTTTCCAAGATTCTACCGGCTCGGCAGGCCTCCAACGCAGCTCCCCCAAGGGTGACGCAGCATACGGTATGCCGAGATAGGACCACACACCATCCGTGTGAACGCCTCGGATGGCTCCGGAATCAAGGACCGGCTGATCCATGGTAGCCTCCCGGCTACCACATCCCACCGTCACCACGAGGCAGAGCACGCAGACAATCACCAGTGCGATGCGACCCCATCTGCTCATCAGGGAACCTCCGGAGACGTCGTATTCCTCCACCGGCCGCGCGGCGCGCCTTCAGCGCCCGCGGCCGGTACCCGCTCATATGTCCATTCGCCGCGGCCGGACGGCTACAGCCGTCCGGCCGCGCGCGCAGCCTTCACATCCTGCAGAACGCGGGCCGCATGACCCGCCGCCTTGACTTGTTGATAAGCCAATACCACAATCCCGTCGCGTCCGATCACCACAGTGTCGCGCTCCGTGCTCCCTGTTGGAGATTTCAGCACCAAGTATCGGGCGCTCACCACCCGTTCTTTATCCCCTATCAACGGGAAGCGCAGATCATGCTTGGCTGCAAAATTCTGCTGTGTTTTCAACGAATCAACAGACATCCCGATCACCCGCACGCCCAGCTCTGCGAAATCGTCCAATAGACGGTTGAACTCAACCGCTTCGATGGTTCAGCCGGGGGTGTTGGCCTTTGGGAAGAAGTAGAGGACAACCGGTCCACTCTCCAACATCTCCCCCAGATCAATCATTCCTGTCGTGCCCTCCGCTTTGAACAGCGGCGCCTTCTCTCCCACGTGGATCATGTCACTCCTCGCAAATTAATCACGGATTCGTGCCGCCCCACCCTCTACACGCCCCGTTCCATCAGTTCAATGAAGCGCTGAAACATATAGAGACCATCATGAGGCCCGGGTCCGGCCTCGGGCTGGTTCTGTACACTCAAGACGGCAACGTCGGGCAACTCCAATCCCTCTACCGTGCCGTCATTCAGGCTGAGGTGCGTCACCCGTACCGGACCATAAGCGGAATCCATCCACAGAACCTCAGCGGGAATGGCCGAAAGATCACCGTCTCGCGCAAGAACCTGAGCCACTACGGGCGGTGGCTCCACCGCAAAACCGTGGTTCTGGCTGGTGATTTCGATGGAGTCTCTAGGGTAATTCTTAACGGGATGGTTCAAACCTCGATGCCCTGCTTTTAACTTGAAGGTTCCTAATCCAACGGCCAGAGAAAGCAGTTGATGACCCAGACCTATCCCAAAGATAGGAACGACTCCTACAAGGTTGCGAATGACGTGCACGGCATATGTTAAAGGGGCCGGGTCACCCGGTCCATTGGAAAGCAGAATACCCTGAGGTTTCAGGGCAAGCACGGCATCCGCCGTGTATCCGGCAGGTACTACGGTCACACGGCAGCCCGCCGCCAACAGCCGTCGCAGGATGGAGTATTTGATGCCGTAGTCGAAAGCCACCACGTGGTACCGACGCCCATCCAAATCCGGGGGAGGGCCGTCGGGGAACAGCTCCTCAGCCTGAGCTTCATACGGTGCCGAGCAGGTAAGATCCTGGACAAGATCACGCCCTGATAGACCCGGGAAACCACGTGTCTCCTCGAGAAGCTTGTTTACGCTGAACTCGTGGCCGGCAGCTACGCACGCAGTCATGGCGCCCAGTCTGCGAACACGCCCGACCAGCGCCCTAGTGTCGACACCTCCCACGCCCACTACACCGTTGGCAGAGAGCCAGTCTATCCAAGCCTCGGGGCAGGTGCGATCGTAGTTGGTGTTCTTGGCCTCGCGTACCACAACAGCTCCGACTTTAGGACCGCTGGATTCCATGAGCCACCGTCCCACCCCGTGGTTGCCGATCATGGGATAGGTGAACGTAATTATCTGCCCGTGATAGGAAGGATCGGTCACCATCTCCTGATACCCGGTCATCCCGGTGTTGAAAACCATCTCACCGAAGGCCTTCCCCACGGCCCCAAAACCGAAGCCCAGAAAGGCCGTACCGTCCTCCAAAACAACGTAACCCGGGACATCGCTTCTATACACGACCCTACTCCTTGCGTTCGCGAGAGAAACGTCGGGCCCCGGCGACCACGGTCAGAACAACGCGTCCCTGCACTCTACGACCCAAAAACGCCGAGTTACGACACTTCCCCATCAGGTCGGCCGTGGTCACAGTCCACTCCTCATCAAGATCCACCACGCAGAGGTGGGCAGGCGCACCCACTTCCAGCCGGGGCGCTTCCATCCCCAGCACGCGACTGGGAGTTGTCGACATGGCATCGATGAGCCGGTCCAACGATAGATCTCCCGGTACAACCAGCGTCCCATAGAGCACGGCGAAGGCCGTCTCCAGACCCACCGTGCCAAACAATGCATCCGCAAACGGCACTTCCTTCTCGTGCGGTGCGTGAGGCGCGTGATCAGTGCCTACGCAGTCTATGGTCCCATCGGCCAGAGCCGCCACCAGGGCACGACGGGCTTCCTCGCAACGTAGGGGCGGGTTTATTTTCAGGTTCTGATCGAAGCTCTGCACCGCCTCGTCTGTGAGCACAAGATGGTGAGGTGTCACTTCGCACGAGATGGGAAGACCTTGACCCTTGGCAGCACGGATGAGACCAACGCTCTCTGCACAGGACAGGTGCTGAAAGTGAACCAAAGGCCTACCGCTGCCTTCTCCGCCACCATTGGACCGCTCGTGGCCTTCATCCGTCTGTCTCTCTTCCTCGCGCGCGGCGTAAGCGACGATCTCCAAATCTCTCGCCAAAGGTCCCGTCTCGGCGGCCGTTGGGATACCGCGCAAACCCAGACGCGCGCTCCAACGCCCCTCGTGCATCACGCCGGTGGCCGATAGGGAACGATCTTCCAGATGCAGCAGTACAGGTCTACCCGTACCCCGCAGATAGCGGAGTGCCTGCAATAGAAGATCGGCGTTGTTCACCGGCCGGCCGTCGTCGGAGAGGGCCGCGACACCCGCCTCGCATAACTCTCTCAACTCAGCCATGTGTTCACCCTGAACCCCGTGGCTGACAGCGCCTACTTGGCCCACCAGCACCTCGGAGCCCACCGCCGCCTGGTCGAGTACCCACGAAGCCAGTGGACCCACATCCACCGGAGGATCGGTGTTGGCCATGCCCACTACGGCTACGAAACCTCCCGCCGCCGCCGCCCTGGAGGCGCTGACCACATCTTCCTTGTACTCCTGTCCGGGCGTGCGCAGGTGTGTGTGCATGTCCACAAACCCTGGAAACACCCAGCATCCTCGGAATTCGTTAAGGATCTCCACACCGCTGGGAACCGCCATTCCGTCACCCATCTTCGCAATAGTCCCGCCTTCGATGAGCAGATCGGCGATACGGTCCACGTGGTGCGCAGGATCGAACAGATGAACGGAGGGGAGGAGTAGGCGCTCTTGCGGGAGCGACCGACACGCCAAGCGTAGCGCGGGGCCGGAAGTGGGTGAGATCATCCGGGGTTCCTTTCGGTCTCACGAGATCCGATTAAAGGCAGTCTCATCTTAGCGCGGGGCAGGCGTACCCGCAAACGTGGCGCGCCGGATACTGGGCACCCGTGTTCTTCTCACTTCTGAATGGGTATAGAGTTGCTGCGGTTTCTTTATCATGCCGGAAGGGTGCTGCGCAGACGATGCCGTACACCTGGAAGGAGGAGCGGCATGGGCACCGACATACCGGACGTGGTACCGCTTTCCACTATCGAAGATGTAGAGCTCGAGGAAAAGTGTGTGGTCCTGAAGATCAAGGACGGCCCGGATTACTACTGCATGCTTGCCGACCCGCATGAGCCGGCTGCCATGATCAAGGAACAGGCGCTCCGACCGCGCCTGGCCCACCAACGCAAGGACACGGGTTACGTGGCCCCCGGAATGAACTGACTCTACGCCGCCTCCTCTTCCAGCTGCGGCGCCAACGCTTGGTAGAGGATGGCCATACGCACGGCCAGGCCCGACTCCACCTGGTGGAGGATGAGGCTCTGCTCACAGTCGGCAAGGTCTCCGGTCATTTCCACTCCGCGATTGATGGGTCCGGGGTGCATGACTCGCTGCCCCGGTTGCAGCCTATAGGGATCCAGACCCCAGACTCGGCTATACTCGCGCAGGCTGGGCACAGCCACCAGCCCCCCCTGCACCCGCTCCAGTTGCATGCGTAGAAGATAGATGACGTCTACGTCTCTAAGCGCTTCCAGATCATAGTGGACGGGAACGTCCCAGCATTCGATGCCGGGCGGCATGAGCGTGGGCGGTCCCACCAGACGCACCTCGATTCCCATCTTGCGGAACCCGAATATGTTGGAGCGGGCCACACGACTGCTGACGACATCACCTACTATTGCCACCTTGAGTCCTTTGAGGGCCCCATAGGTGCGACGCAGACTGTAGAGATCGAGCAGGCACTGCGTAGGATGTTCGCCCGTACCATCACCGGCGTTGATGACCGATGCCTTGGTGTAACGTGTGGCCATGCGCGAAGCTCCCACCTGCGCATGCCGTATGACAATAATGTCCGGCCGATAGCTCTCCAGTGTCAGGATGGTGTCTTTCAGGCTTTCGCCCTTGGCCACGGCCGAAGATGATCCCTTAATATTTATGACGTCGGCCGAAAGACGTTTGCCGGCGATCTCGAAAGATGCCTGAGTTCGGGTGCTGGGCTCGAAGAACATATTGACCTGCGTGCGGCCCCGCAGGGTGGGCACCTTCTTGATAGGGCGCGCGGCGACTTCCAAAAAGCCATCACTGAGCTGAAATAGAGCTTTGATATCGGCTACGGACAGATCGTCGATAGATATGAGATGCATGGTGCGGCTCCCTTCCGGCCTCTCTGGACGCGCTTAAAGGTCGGCCTCATCTGCCGCGTTCATTCTACAACCAACCGCAATCGGGCACACAGCCTGCGCGTCTCTGCCGTCTGGTGGCCTTTATGACAGATTGTCTATTAAGTCCTAGTTTTTTATTTTATTTTTATGTATGCTGACGCCGTGGACCACTTTATATCCTCCGCGAACCATTAGGGAAGGGAGATAGCCATGAAGTCATCACAGGCAGGAGGAGGCGTCCTTACTGTCGCCGGAGCGGCGGCCATAGTCCTTTCTATCATCAACCGAGATGGCGGCGCCACATGGATGCCTATCATGCTGTTTCTTGGGCTGCTTCTCCTACTCGTAGCAGTCGTTCTCTTCACATACGATAGCAAAGAAGCGGCAGAAGCTCGGGAGCGGCTGGAAAAGGCGGCCTAAGCCGACAGCCGGAGGCGCTTCAGCTTATAGCCACGATCAACCGCACATACAATCAACCCTGGATGGCGATCAGATCCGTATTTCGATCCACAGACCGCCTTCCTCTGCTACTCGGGCGCAGCCACCGAGACCGGCAGCACTCACCATGGCTTGAGCGTCCGCTGGGGCTATGCGACGCTTACCAATGGTTTCGTTGAGTATCTTGGAGCGATCCGCAATGGGCGCGATTATCTCGTCCGGCGTGGCGGGACCGTAACCTCCTCCCACCCAGCCGAATCCGCCCGGCCGCAACACACGTCGCACCTCGCGCAGGAGTTCTGGGGTAAGAAAGAAGAAGGCGCCGCGAACGGCCACCAGATCGAAAGAAGCGTCCGACTCGGGTATGGGATAGAGAGGAAGTCCGCACGCGGTCAGCCGCGAGGCGCAGCTACCCACAACAGCCTGCTCCTCCGCCCAACGCAACACCGGCTCCGATTCGTCGATCACAACGGCCGTACACGTCTCACATCTCCGCAGAAGAGAGACGGCAAGGCCTCCGGCAAACGGGCCTAAATCGAGTAATCTCCCGCCCTCACACTGCGATACGGCCATGAGATGCTTCGCCATATACGGATAGATGGGAAGCCACAGCGCGTTGATCTCGGTGATGATGGCGTCGTCGCGGATCACGAGCTACATCCCTTTACGGTTTCTCCAGCAGTACTTCGTCTATGCCGTCAAGTTCCACCAGGTGCACGATAATCTTCTCGCTACGTGCCGTGGGCACGTTCTTGCCTACGAAGTCCGGCCGGATGGGCAGTTCGCGATGACCCCGATCCACCAGCACGGCTAAGCGCACCGCCGCCGGCCGCCCGTAATCAAAGAGCGCCTCGATGGCCGCGCGAATGGTACGCCCGGTCTGCAACACATCATCCACAAGTACGATGGTGGTGCCGTTCACATTAAAGGGAATACGGCTGGAGCGAACCACAGGTTGCTCGTAGGCGAGGGTGGGGGGCCGTGTGTCAATATCGTCTCGGTAGAAGGTGATATCGATAGAACCGGTGACCGGATGATAGTCGTTGAACTCCGCGGTGATTGATGCCAACCGTTCGGCGAGTTCCACGCCACGCCGCTGGATCCCGACGAAGGCCACGTGCTCCCCATCCGGCGCCTGCTCGGCTATTTCGTGCGCGATACGGGCCAGAGTACGCTTCACGCGTTCCTCATCCATCAGCACGACCACGTCCGTAGGCGATCCGCTCCTTGCCGCGAACGAACCGTCTCCAAAGTCCTTGCTCTGGGCCATCACCGCCCTCTCCTCTCAGGGGGTTTGGAAAGCCTTCAAGGAAGCCGTGATTGTAGCGAAGCTCACTGCAGTCCGCAAACGCCCGCAGCCTCAAGCGCGTCCTTGCTCAGGAGGGATGCCGCCTCCCTGTCCAACAATACCGTGGCGGCGCGCGCGCCCGCGATCGCGCGCGCCGCCGGTGGCCCCTGGCCTCCATGTCCCTCTCCGGCCGCGGACAACACCTGCTCCACCACTGTAGCCTTGCCGCCTCCCGTCACCAGCAACAGGGTGTGCCGCGCGGCCCACAGCACAGGGAAAGTCAACGTGACCCGCTCCAGACCATCCGGCGACGTAGTCGCCAGCACCAACCGTTGCCCCTCCCTCGTTGCATCTGACCCAGGAAACAGCGAAGCCGTATGCCCATCTGCTCCCACACCGAGAATGACAAGATCCAGTTGCGGCACCGCACACCTTTCGTCCGCAGATTCTGAAACCATGCGATACATGATGGCTTCGTAGGCGGCCGCCGCCTCCGGCGGCGGCCGCTCGCCCTCCATTCGATACACACCCGCCAACGGGCGATGCAACAACCCTGTGTCCTGCACCGCACCATAGTTACTCCGCTTGTCCGTAGGTGGCACGCATCTTTCGTCAACGAAGAACAGATGGGTACGCTCCCACGCCACCGGCGGTGCCAAGCGGGGATCGGCCAGCAACGTATACAAAGCCCTCGGAGTCTGTCCCCCGCTCAATGCAGACAGGAACCTTCCGCGCTCCGCCACCGCCTGCACGGCCACCTGTGCAAAGGTGGCGGCCGCGGCCTCCGCAGCCGCATCCGCCGACCCGCAGACGATTAGCCGGACTTCCATCATATAACCAGACCTTCGCTCCCCGGAAGACCACTCAGTTGCGCAGCCACTGCCAGAGACTCCTCAAATACGGTATCGCTCCCCACGTAGCTCAGTTCCTCGGCCAACAGGGCCTCCTCGGTGGGTAGGGGCATGTCAATGGTCCTAATATCTACCTCGCGACCCTCATACCGGAGGCGCGACGAGCACACGCCCGAATCAGGGGTCCGCTTTATGGTGATCACCGCTCCCGGCGTACCTGAAGTCTTTCCCGCCACCTCCAGCGTGACCGTCTCCAGACCCCCGAACTCCCCGGGCAGGCACCGGTGGGGATGGAGACGAAACAGAATCGTTGACCCCGGCGTCATCTTCACACCTGCGCGCCTCATCTCCAGCACCGATACATCGCCTTCCTTGTGCCAGCCTCGTCCTCCCAGTACCCAGCCCAGACGACTCGCCATCCAACTGCAGAACAACAGAGCACGGGCCACCGCTGGACTCAGGTGTTCCTCACCTCCCGCAGCCAACTCACTGTCCACCACCTCGCTGCCATAGCCCACCGTCAATGTCTCGACGCGGTCCAGCATGTCTCTACGCGCGGGGTCTTCAAATACATCCGCCACCAGCTCCCGCCACGGCGTGAGTCTGGCCCAACTCAGATCGCCTACCGTCCTGTGACCGGCCATCTCTCGCACAAGATCGGCCACGAGCCGAAGGCCTCGAATCGGCGCATCGAAGGCGGCTGAATCAAGCACCACCCGATCCGCCATGTCGGCAAGACGTCGGAAGTCCTGCGCAGAGCAATCCGGCTCTTGGGGAACCCAGAGCACCACCGGAAGATCACCCAAGAGCAACGGTTCGGCGTAGCTCTGCAGGAGCGACGCATCCTCCCGACGCACAGGCACCACCATCTCCTCCCAACAAATCGGCGGCCCGACCGTACCGGGGGCACCACAACGAACTGTGACCCGCGCAAGCGGATGAGCCTCATGCAGTAGTTCGCGTGGTTCTTCTACACGATCGCCGGGCATTTGCTCCGCCATAACAACCGCCCGTGCGGGAAACGCGGCTGCCAGCGCTTCCAGCACCGACGACGCCCTCTTCGCCTGTCGCCCACCACGAGCCAGTACAATAAGGTTGAGCTGACGAAGGGCCAGCGACGCCCCTTTGTCTGCCCAGGGCCGACTCTCGTTCACCCGGCTCCACAGCTCGTGCACCACAGACTCGACGTCCGCCAGTGCGGTCCAGCGGGTAAACTCATTCACAGTCGCCTCCATTCTCTTCCACTTTCGTCCATGAGCCGTCTTGCTCCGGACGGGCCCCACGTGCCTGCTTCGTACAACTCGGGCTCGGAAGCGTCCTCGTCCCACAATCTGTGCACACTGTCCACGTATCTCCAGGCCATCTGCACAGCATCGTCTCTGTTGAAGAGCGTTGCGTCGCCCACTAAGCAATCGAGGAGCAATCGCTCGTATGCGTCCGCGCTACGCTGTTGGAAGGAAGTGCCGTAGTGAAAATCCATGCTCACGGAGTGAATGCGAATAGTGGATCCGGGAACCTTCGATCCAAAACGGAGGGTGATACCCTCATCGGGTTGGATGCGCATAACGAGAAGATTGGGTTGCAAACCACGGGCAACTTCGGATCCGAAGAGGGCCAATGGAGGACGCCGAAACTGGATGGCAATCTCAGTCATCCTCTTGGGAAGACGCTTTCCGGTGCGTAGAAAGAAAGGGACATCCGCCCATCTCCAGTTATCGAGGAGCACCTTCAACGCCACGTAGGTTTCAATACGGGAGTCCGGTGCTACACCTGACTCCTCGCGGTAGGCAACCACCTTGCCGCCGCGCGCCACCCCGGCTCCATATTGGCCGCGCACCACAGCCGAACCGTCTCGGTCTGCCGTGGGTGGTCTAAGAGAGCGAAGCACCTTGGCCTTCTCGTCGCGTACGGCTTCAACTTCGAAGGCCGCGGGCGGCTCCATGGCCACCAGCGCCAACAATTGCAACAAATGATTCTGGATCATGTCCCGCAGAGCGCCGGCTTCCTCATAGTAGCCACCGCGACGCTCCACGCCGGCGTCCTCGGCCACCGTGATCTGCACGTGATCTATATGGTCCCGATTCCAAATCGGCTCAAAGATGGCGTTGGCCAGTCTAAAGACGAGTATGTTCTGGACCGTTTCCTTGCCCAGATAGTGATCAATGCGGTAGATCTGTTCCTCTTGAAACCAGCGGCGCAGGGCGGCGGTGAGCCTTTGAGCCGAATCATGATCGCGTCCGAAGGGCTTCTCCACCACAATTCGCGTCCAGGGTTCCGCGGCATCGCCGGACCGAACCAACCCACTCTCTCCCAATCCCTGGACCACCCGCTCATAAGTCCCAGGGGGAGCCGCCAGATAGAAGAGGCGGTTGCCGCTGTGTACCCGCTCCTTGTCCTTTTGATGGAGAAGCTCTCGCAGAGACGCATACGACGACTTGTCCCCAAACTCGGCCGGACAAAAGAAAAGACTGCTCAGGAAGGCTCTTCCCAACTCCGCATCCAGGTTGGGAAGCTCGGCAGCCCGCAAGGCCTCATGGATGGAGGAACGAAAATCATCGTCAGACCACTCCCGGCGCGCGAACCCCACTACCGTGAACCCCGGCGGGAGCCGCCCGTCCAGAAATAATCGGTAAAGAGACGGGACCAACTTACGATGGGTAAGGTTGCCCGACGCCCCAAAGATGACCATGGTAGATGGTTCCGGCGCCGCGCGCAGCCGGCGCCCGGCGCGCAAGGGGTTGCTGCTGGGGACAGTGCTCATCGCCGCCTCCTGTCGCACGTGCGACAGACACTCTCAGCAGATGCTCTTCAAGTCTACTGTCCCCAATGTTTCAATAGATCAAGCGCTCTACGAGACTCTTCCCGTCACCGGGTTCTCTACGTCCCGGCAGCCTCCATCTTGGCCGCCACGGAGTCAATCAACGCATCGAACGATTCCGCGAAGGCGTCCACACCTTCCTTCTCTAGCTGCGCCGTCACGACGTTCATATCGATGCCGAGAGCCGCCAGTGCATCCATTACTGCTTCGGCCTCCTCCACTTTATCGGTCAGGGTGGTGGCCACCACGCCGTGGTCGCGGAAAGCATCGAGGGTATTCTGTGGAAGCGTGTTGATGGTATGGGGGCCGATGAGTTCCTCTACATAAATAACATCGCGATAGGCCGGATTCTTAGTACTGGTGCTGGCCCACAACGGCCGCTGCACCTGAGCGCCCTGTGCTTCCAGGGCCTCCCAACGCGGCCCGCTGAAAGCCTCCAGAAAAGATTGGTAGGCCAATTTGGCACAGGCCACCGCCGTCTTGCCCATCAAGCGTTGCGCCTCCGCCGCCCTGCGGGAGTCTCCGGCGCTCTCGGCCTGAGCTTTGATCGCGACCAGTTTCTGGTCAACGAGTGTATCCAAGCGACTTACGAAAAAGCTGGCCACTCCGGCTACCGCCGACAATGGCGGTGCCTCTTCACCACCGGCTATACGCTCTGCCAATTCTTCCAGCCCCGCAATGTACGCTTCCATCACCTGCCGATGACGTTCCAGTGAGAAGATCAGCGTGACGTTGATACAGGCACCTCGCCCTACCAGCGTCCGGATCGCTTCTACTCCCTCCATGGTGGCGGGAACCTTCACCAACACATTCGGCCTGTCAGTCATGTAGGCAAGCCGTTCCACATCTGCCACGGTGCCCGCCGCATCGTGAGCCAAAATCGGCGCCACTTCTATACTGACCCAACCATCCTTGCCGTGGGTGCCCTCCCACACGGGCTTCAACACGTCGGCGGCCAGCTGGATATCCTGAGCCATGAGGATATCCACCGCCTCGCGGGGCGAAAGCCCCTCCCGCGCCAGATCAGCGATGGCCTGGTCGTACTCGGCGGAATCGGTCACCGCTTTGTGGAAGATGCTGGGATTGCTGGTGATACCGGTTACAGCGTCGCCGGCCACCATGGCCTCCAACTCACCGTAGAGGATGAGGCCACGACGGATATTGTCGTACCAGACGCTCTGACCGGCAGAATACAGTTGCTGCAGTGGGTTTCGCTCGTAGAAGTCGACCATGGCTGAAACAGCTCCTCATGAACGCGAAGAATGGGACTGCGATTGGGCGGTATGCGCTCTCATGGCGGTGAAATGGGCGGCTCCGACCGGTGGCCCCAACGTCAAAATACAAGGTTGCGCGCTGCAGCGGCAACCGCCTCCGGCGTGATCCCCAACTTCTCCATTACGATGGGTCCGGGCGCCGAGGCACCGAAGCGGTCAATACAAATGATCTTCCCGTGCTCACCCACCCAGCGCTCCCAACCGAAACCGGTGCCGGCTTCCACGGCCACCCGGGCAGTTACCGTCGGCGGTAACACCTCGTCGCGATATTCCTGCGGTTGGGCCGCAAACAGCTCCCAGCTGGGAAAGGCCACCACCCGCGCCATGACACCCTGTACAGAGAGGATATCGCGTGCGCTCAAGGCTGTGTGCACTTCTGAACCGGAGGCCATAATGATGGCTTCCATGGTGCCGTCATGCGGCTCAGACAGGACGTAAGCGCCGCGACCAAGGAGATCGACTGCAGCCAGATGAGATCTATCGAGGATGGGGAGATTCTGACGGGTGAGGATGAGTGCGACGGGGCCTTCCACTTCATCCAAGGCAATCCGCCAAGCCTCGGCCGTCTCGTTGGCGTCGGCGGGGCGGATTACCGTCAAGTCAGGGATGGCGCGCAACGCCGCCAAATGCTCGATGGGTTGGTGCGTAGGCCCATCTTCGCCCACTGCTACGCTGTCATGAGTGAACACGTAGACCACATGAGCGCCCGAGATAGCGGCCAGGCGGATAGAGGGACGCATGTAGTCCGAAAACACGAGGAAGGTGCCCCCGTACGGAAGCACCCCTCCGTGAAGCGCCAAACCATTCAGGATGCCGCCCATGGCGTGCTCGCGCACACCAAAGCGGATATTCCGGCCGCCACGAAAGCGCCGGTCGAAGGAACCCTTGCCTGTAAGAAAAGTATTGTTGGAGGGAGCCAGATCTGCCGAGCCACCTACGAGATTCTGCACCGTGTCGGCGACGGCATTGAGCACCTTGCCGGATGCCGCCCGAGTGGCGATGGGCCCATCTGCGGGATCGAAGACCGGCAGCGCCGTTAGCCAGCCGGCCTCAGGTCTGCCGGATTGAAAAACGTCCCACCGTGCGGCCAGTTCCGGCTCGGCAGTCCGGTAGGCGACAAGAGCAGCCTGCCATTCTTTATGGGTGGCGGCGCCTGCGGCCGCCGCCAACGCGTACCGCTCCCGTGCTTCCTCAGGCACCAAGAAATGGGCATCCTCCGGCCAACCGAGTCGCTGTTTGGTCGCCTTGATTTCCTCCTCACCTAGGGGTGCACCATGCGCATCCGCCGAGTCCTGCTTGTTAGGGCTGCCGAAGGCGATATGCGTACGCACCATGATCAGGCTCGGCCGGTCTCTCACCTGTTTGGCGCGGCTGATGGCCGCATCGAGAAGGCTTAGATCGTTCCCATCGGTGATCTGCATCACGTGCCAACCGTATGCTCCAAAGCGATGCCCTACATCCTCTGTGAAGGTTATCTGGGTGGGCCCCTCGATAGAGATACGGTTGTCGTCGTAGAGATAGATCAGCTTACCCAACCCAAGATGCCCGGCCAAGGAGGCCGCCTCCGAAGCGATCCCTTCCATAAGATCTCCGTCCGACACGATTCCGTACACATAGTGATCTACCACCGTATGTCCCGGCCGGTTGAACGTGTGGGCCAAGAATTCCTCTGCAATAGCCATGCCTACACCATTGGCAAACCCCTGACCCAGTGGTCCCGTAGTGACCTCAACTCCAGGTGTGGCTCCTCGTTCAGGGTGGCCGGGAGTGCAGCTGCCCCACTGACGAAAGTCCCTCAATTGCTCAAGGCTGACGTCGTACCCGGCCAAGTGCAGCAGCGCATAGAGCAGTATGGAGCCGTGCCCCGCTGAGAGTATGAACCGATCCCGGTCTGCCCAATCGGGAGCATTGGGATCGAAGCACAAATGTCTGCTCCACAGCACGTGCGCCATGGAAGCCGCCCCCATAGGCATGCCTGGATGGCCGGACTTAGCCTTCTGTACGGCATCCATCGCCAGCGTGCGGATGGTGTTAATGCACAGCTGGTCTTGATCGTCAAAGCAGGCAGGCACCTCCGCCGCAGCCTCACCCATTACACGCACCTCCGGCCTTAATTTGCGCACTCTTGCAACTCGTGGGATCGCCCGCCAGTCTAGCACGTCGCCTCCCCCAGACCGACGCCCCTGCCTTCCTTCGGATGATGCACCATCGTTCCGGACAGTACGCTATGCTAGGAGTAGGTTGCCCTTATCAAGCTTGGAGGTCTAGCGATGGTGCTTACGATCCCGGATGCGGGCACGTACGAACCGGACGTCAAGACAATCGGGCGCCAACTGCTTGACTGTATGGGAGTCCAGCCTCCCAGCTTGCTCCAGCCGGACTGGTGGCAGACCCAAGCACTCGACGTAGCCGCCCGCGATCCCGAGTTCCGCAGACGGTTCCTTGAGTTCCTGGAGGTCTTCCCTGCACTGAAGTCCGTCGATCAAATGGCCTCCCATCTGCGTGAATATTTCGAAGACCCTTCGGGAGAACTCCCTCCCGTCCTGCGCTGGGGTATCAAGGCGGCCTGGCCGGGACAACTCACCACCGGACTTGTGGCCAAAACGATAGAGCACAACCTGCATCTGGTGACACAAATATATACCGCGGGCAGGAGCCCTGCCGAGGCCATCCCCGTGCTGCGTCGTCTCCGCAAAGACAAGGCGGGCTTCATCGTCAACATCCTTGGAGAGCACGCCAGAGGAACCGATGGAGCTGTAGACGCCGAACAGGCTTATGCGGAGGCGCTCCAGCACCTGGCCCGCGAGGCGGCCCGCTGGACCGCCGAGCCGCAGGTTGACGATGCTCCCTGGGGATCAGTGCCCCGAGCCTGTCTCTCTTTGAAGCTATCTTCCATTTGCCCCGGATTGGATCCCATCGCCTTTGATGTAGCCCACGAGACGGCGGCAGATGTGTTCCGCCCCCTGTTCCGGTTGGCCCGCGACCAGCGGGTGGCGCTGCTCATCGATCTCGAGCAGTTCCGACTTCGTGACCTCACGCAGACGGTCTTCAGCACGCTGCTCACAGAGCCCGAGTTCCGCAACTATCCCCACTTCGGTATCACCGTCCAAGCCTACCTTCGCGACGTTGTAGAAGACGTCATGGACCTCGTGACGTTGGCGCAAGAAAGATCGGCTCCCATGATAGTTCGCATCGTAAAAGGAGCCTACTGGGATGAAGAGATCGAGCATTCCCTGAGAGAGGGCTGGCCCTCTCCGGTGATGACGCACAAAGCCGACACCGATACTCAGTTTGAACGCATGACGCGCCTGCTGATCGAACACTCAGATACCATTCGTCCGGCCGTGGCAACCCACAACCCCCGTAGTGTGGCCTGTGCGCTGAGCGCATGTCGCGCGGCCGGTCTCCCGGACACCACCGTGGAGTTCCAACTGCTTCTGGGTGTAGCGCAATCCCTGTGCAGGGCGATGTCTCAACTGGGTCTGCGCCACCGCATATACGTGCCCGTGGGAGATCTGCGGACCGGCATGTCTTACCTGGCACGGCGCATGTTGGAAGCCACTTCTCCGGATTCCTTCCTCCGCACCATGGCCAAAGACGACGCTCACCGTCACAGCGTGCTCGCCCGACCGCTACCCACGCCGGATATCAAACTCCCACCACTGGATCGGCTGGACATACATCCAACCAATTCCGAAGAACCCGGATCGTTTCACAATGAACCACGGCTGGATTTTGCCCGCGACTTGAATCGTCTGGAGATGAAGGACGCCCTGGCGGCGGTGGGCGCCGCTCTGGGCGCCCACCGCCCCCTCCGCATAGCGGGCCACGCCGTGGAGACCGGGCGTCAGATAACATCCGTCAATCCGGCATACCCCAACCAAGAGTTGGGGACAACCGCTGCAGCCGGAGCCGGCGAGGCGGAACGTGCTGTCCAGGCGGCACGCTCTATAGCTCCATCCTGGCGCTCTTATCCTGCCGTCAAACGCGCCGAAATCCTCTTTCGAGCCGCCGATCTCCTACGTCGCGAGCGCTGCCGACTCGCGGCACTCGTCATCCTCGAGGCCGGTAAGACTTGGCGCGAGGCCGATGCCGACGTCATTGAGGCCATCGACTTCCTCGAGTACTACGGTCGCGACCTGCTGCGCTTGGCGGCGCCGCAGGTCCTAGGCGCATCCCCGGGCGAGACAAACCGCCACCGTTACGAACCCCGAGGGGTGGCGGCGGTCATCGCTCCCTGGAACTTCCCTCTGGCCATCTTGGGGGGGATGACCGCCGCCGCCCTCGCCGCCGGCAACACAGTTATCATGAAACCCGCCTCGGACACACCGCTCGTAGCCTGGGAGTTCTACCACCTTCTCGCCGAAGCCGGTCTACCGGAAGGTGTATTGTCCTACCTGCCGGGGCCCGGCTCAGAAGTGGGCGCATATCTGGTTCGTCATCCTGAAGTCGACGTGGTGGCCTTCACCGGCAGCAGCGCAGTGGGCTTAGAGATGGTCCGCGAAGCAGCCGTTATGCGACCCGGTCAAGTTGGTATCAAGCACGTCGTGGCTGAGATGGGTGGGAAAAACGCCATCATCGTCGACGACGATGCCGATCTAGGCGCGGCCGCAGACGCCGTAGCAGCCTCGGCCTTCGGATTCAGCGGACAGAAATGCTCTGCCTGCAGCAGAGTCGTAGTACTCGAATCGGTACGTCACGATTTTCTTCAGCAGTTGCTGGCCGCGACTTCCCGACTCACTGTAGGCGATCCCGCTTTGCCCGGCACTGATTTAGGCCCGCTTATCAATCCGCAGGCGTTGGAGAAGGTGAACGGATACATCGCCCGTGGGCAGGAAGGTGCCGAACTACTCTTCGCCGGCACACCATCTTTCGAAATCTCCGCGTCCGGTTACTATGTGGCACCCCACATTTTCACCAACGTGGACGTGCACTCCGTCCTCGCCCAAGACGAGATCTTTGGACCGGTCCTTTCGGTAATCACGGTGCGCGATTTTACCACTGCGCTTTCAGTGGCAAACGCCGTGCAGTATGGATTGACCGGGGGCGTATTCACGCGTACCCCGAGCCATGTTCGCTTGGCGGAGGAAGAATTTCGGGTGGGTAACCTTTATATCAATCGCGGTATCACGGGAGCCATGGTCGGCCGCCAGCCTTTTGGCGGGTTCAAGCACAGCGGCACCGGATCCCGCACCGGTGGGCCGGACTACCTGCGTAACTTCATGGAGGCACGCACCATCACAGAGCGCACGCGCCTCGCGTCGCCTCTACCGGCCCATCCGCCCCGAAATGCTTCATAGCCCGTCTTCAGGAGGTACCGCCGGTTTCCCGTAGGCGGGCTACTACGCGGGCAAGGTCTTCGGGAAGAGGAGAGCGGAAAGAGAGCTCTTCACCGGTCACCGGGTGACGAAAGGCGAGCTGGTGGCTGTGGAGAAACTGCCGGCCGATCCGGAGAGGATCGCGCCGGCAGTAGACGGGATCGCCACATACCGGATGGCCGATCGCCCGGAAGTGCACGCGGATCTGATGCGTACGCCCGGTTTGAAGCCCGGCCTCCACCAACGTGTAATTGCGAAACTCCTCCAAAATCGCAAAGTGTGTTACCGCTTCACGTGAGGTTGCGCCACCCACCGTCATGGTCTTGCGGTACCGTGGATGCCTCCCGATGGGTGCCTCAATAGTACCCAACTGTGCCGGCCGTCCATGAACCAGCGCCAGATAGCAACGTTTCACCACCCGCTGCCGGATCATCTTCACCAGGCGTGCATGAACGTCGGCGTCGCGCACCACCACCATCAGCCCGCTGGTGTCCTTATCCAAACGATGCACAATCCCGGGGCGACCCACCTCTCCTCCCGCCAAGCCATAATGCAACAGCGCGTTCACCAACGTCCCGGTCGGGTGACCCTGTGCCGGATGCACCACCAGCCCCGCCGGCTTGTCCACCACCAGTAAGAACTCGTCTTCGTAGGTAACGGGCACGGCCATATTCTCCGCTTGAGGCGGCCCGCCTTCCTCTGAGGACGGAGGCAATGCAATCACCTGTACAACCTGCCCCGCCTTAAGCCGGTGGCTGCGTTGCCGGACGGCCCCATCCACCAATACCGCTCCGCCACTGATCAAGACCTCCGCCCGGCTGCGGCTGCCCACGCCGGGCAACCCCCCTACGAACACATCCAGCCGTGCCCCCGCGACATCCGCCTCTACACGGACTTCAATGACGTGATCTCCATCCATCGGCACGCTAGTGCGAATCGTGGGATTGCGAATCGCGCTTTGCTTCGGCCGCGAGCAGGCTGCGAATCAACATCCAGATGAGCAGGCCCACACCGGCCACCAGTGCAATATCGGCGACATTGAAGTTGGGCCAATAGGGAAGCTTGATGAAGTCTGTCACGTACCCTTGGCGGAGACGGTCAAATACGTTGTTCCCAAATGTCCCCGCCAGCACCAATCCGCCCGCCACCCCGGCCATCACCGGCCGTTTCTCCATACGCACGAAGGCCAACACCACGATAACGGCCACTACCGTAGCCAAAACAATAAGCCAAGTCTGCCCTTTGAACATCCCGAAGGATACGCCCGAGTTCTGCGTGCGCTGCAGAGCGAGAAAAGGTATGAGTTCGTAAACTTGACCCAGCGGCATGCGATCTTCGGCGATGCGCTTGGTGATCTGGTCGAGAGCCAGTCCGACACCCGCCACACCCAGCATCAGCCCCCACTTCAGTAGGGCTGCACGACGGAACTGCGCCACTCTTTCCTTCCGGAACGGTCCTGCCGTCAGCGACTCCGCTCCTCCAGCTGTTTGCATCTCACACATAGACTGGCATACGGCGCGACTTCCAAGCGATCTACACCGATCTCGCCGTGGCATCGGTCACAGATACCGTATGTGCCTGCTTCCAACTTGTCGAGTGCGTGATCGATCCTGGCCAGGACGAAGCGAAGGTTCTCCTCCAACGTCAGATCCATCTGGCGATCAACTGCAGCGGTAGCATTCTCGGCAGGGTGTTGTCCATATGGACTTTCGCCGGAAGCTTCTTCCAACGATAACTCCAACTCCTTCCGGAACACGTCGAGCTCTCGTTCCAGACGAGCACGCTCACTCAACAGCTGTTTACGCGCGTCCTCGTAGTCCATGTGCCCACCTCGTCATTCCGCGCCCACGGAAGCCACTAAAGTGGCCAGTCGCGCACGCAGATCGGCGTCATCGATCCCACTAAAGGCGATGACTTTATCACGAGATGAGGAACCTGCCACTATTTCTAGATTACGCACCGACAAACCGAGGGCCGACGCTATGAGCTCGAGAACACCCTCATTGGCACGACCCGCCTCCGGCGGAGCGACAACCCGTACCTTGAGTCTATTCCCCAACCGACCTTGAATACGCGACTGCTTGGCTCCAGGACTGACGCGGACGGCCACCGTAGGACGGCCTCCGATTAGTTTTACCTCTACCAATCGAACACGCGATCGTCGTGGTCTTTACCCTTTCCAGGCTCACGGTCTTCACCTCTGGGCCCGAAGAAGAAACGACGCACCGATGACTCCTTCTTGTCTTTGGAGCCTAAGTCCCCATCTCCTGAATCCATATCAGTGTCGCTCTCGAGGGAGCCGTCCGTATCTGGAGAACCGTCGCCATCGGTCTCTGTGTCGGGAGCATCCGGTTCCTGCGACCCACGTGGCGAAGACTGCGAAGCACTGCTGATGTGATCATCACCGGGCTCCATGGCCACCGTATGCACAGGTTCGCACGCTTCCTTTCCCGCTTCCTCATCCTCGGCCACAGACCGAATCTCCGCTTCCGGCGACGGTTCGAACGGCTGCTCATCATCCGCCGAAGGTTCCGCAAGAAATGCAGCCGCCACGGGCGAGGCCACCGTCGACTCCGATTCGGAAGCAGAATCAGTTGTGGGCACAAGCGCAGGTGCCGGCGGCTCTTCTGATTCCTCAAGCAAAGGACCGGGGTGAGGAGCCGTGTCCTCCACAACTGCGGAATCCGGCAATGACTGCACCTCGTTATCGGCAATGAATCTAGCTTTGCGCCGTCCTTCAGAATTCTCTTCTTCTAAGAGTAAATTGAGATGCGCCTCAAGAAGTGATTTAAACTTGAAACGAAAATCGTCCTCCAACTGACGAAGCTGAGCGATAGATTGCTGTACCTTTTGCTTCTCAGAGTATGACTCAGCGAGAATCCCACGCGCCTTGATCTCTGCATCCTTGAGGATCAGCTCTGATTCTTTGCGCACGTTGGCCTGCATGGTATCGGCCTGCTGCTGAGCGCCAATCAAAGTATTCTGCAGAGTCTCCTTGAGAGTGTCATAGTGCGCCACCCTTTCTCTCAGCCGATGCACCTCATCCTGTAGCTCAATTTTTTCTTTGAAGAGAATCTCAAAATCGTCGGCCACGTCGTCCAGGAAGATGTCTACCTCCTCCTCGGAGAAGCCGCGCAGAGACCGCTTGAACTCCTTATGGCGGATGTCAATGGGGGTGATCTTCATCCCTCTCCCTCCTCAACGTCAACGCACAGCCGCACGATCACGACTTCTGCCAAACGATGACGGCCACGCACGACATGCCTCTGCCTAGAATTGATTGAAGAATCCTTTCTCGATGAGCCGTTGCTTCTCTTCGGCGGAGACCTCCACGTTGCGCGGTGTAAGCAGGAATACCTTGTCGGCTACGCGTTCGATACCCCCCTCCAGAGCATAGGTAAGACCACTGGCAAAGTCGATCAGGCGCTTAGAGAGCTCGGTGTCGCTTGTTTGTAGGTTGAGAATGACGGGTATGTCGCTCTTGAATTTGTCCGCGATGAGCTGTGCATCATTGAAGTTCTTCGGTTCTACCAAGTGCACCTTGACCGGTGTGCGCTCCACCGGAGTGGGCAGAGGCCTCACCACTGCTGAGCGCTGCGTACGAAAGCCGTCCTCCTCCGCGAAGATGTCATCGAAATCTGCGGCGCGCCGGCGAGAAGAACGCGAGGAACGCTCGGAGGATCGCTCACGCTCCACCGGCATTCTATCCGGCAGTCCGCGCTCAATATTACCGCGGTCAACCCTGCGCACCCCGCCCGCTCGTTCCGGTAGACCAACTTCCCGCATGTCTTGTGAAGTGAGAGTCTCTTCCTCATAATAATCATCATCCTCTTCGGCCATGCCGAAGTATACGAGCGTCTTGTGCCACATATTGCCCAATCCCATTCTCATCCTCCTTCGGAACCGGAGAAGAGTGTACTCCCCAGCCTCACCAGGGTGGCTCCCTCCCCCACGGCCACTTCATAGTCGTTACTCATCCCCATCGACAGCTCCGTGAGCTCATACCGAGACGCAAAAAGAGGCGCCAACCGGTCTCTCAGCACCCGTAACCCCGCGAACACACCGCGGGCCTCCTCCGGATCGCTCACCAGGGGCGCCATGGTCATGAAACCACAGAACCTCACCTTGTCGAAAGTGGTCGCTTCCCTCAGGAAAGCCTCCGCATCGGCCGGGAGAATACCATACTTACTTCCCTCCCCGCTGATATTCACCTGTAGCAATACGTCCACCGTGGAAACCGCACGGGAATCCAGCGCGCGGACCAGCCGAATTGAGTCCACGGAATGGATCATGGTAACGCAGGGCAACACCTCAGGCACCTTTCGGCGCTGAACGTGGCCAATGAAGTGAAACTCGAAATCCTCGCCGTATCTCTGCCATTTCTCCTGCAATTCGTCGGCACGGTTTTCTCCCACCAGAGTTATGCCCGCCTGCCGCACCACATCCATGTCCTCCACAGACACATACTTCGTGGCGGCCACGACTCTCACCACGTGGTCCCAGCCGGCCTGTACCCGAGTTTCCTCAATCCGGCGGAGCACATTTTCAAAGTTCTTCCGTACATTTTCGAGAGAGAGACCCATTCCTCCTCCGACATTCAGCCGGACACCCACAGCACGGCCGTATGCCGACCGGTAGCGGGCCCGTCTGCGCGATGCGAATACAACACATCTCGATGGCACGACGTACACAAAGCGGGATTCACAACGGCCGTCCGGGGCACACCGGCCTTCCCCAAGGCAACTGTGGCACATTTCCATAGATCCAGGCTCACAGCTTCCGCCCTGCCCTCCGGAATGGCCAGCACTTCAGTCCCAAACAATGTGGCGACGGTGTTCGCAGTGTCCTCTCCCACCTGGTAACAACACGGCCCAATGGCGGGCCCAAAGAAGGCCCATTGAGGGAGATCTTCACCCATAGCCTCCACTCCTCGCTGCACGATTCCGTTGACCAGGCCTCGCCATCCCGCATGCACCAAGGCGCATGTCTCTTGCCCCACCAATACCACCGTCAGGCAATCTCCACTGAGCATGAGGGCCGCCAATCCGCGGTCTCGACGGGCGCGCACCACAAGACCATCACACGGAACCCGCTCACCCCGGCGACGACACTCGTCCAACTCAAGCACCTCCACGCCGTGCACCTGCCGGGGCAACACCACAGAGTCCGGCAGAAGATCCAACGAGCGTGCCAGGATGGTGTGATTGCGGTCCACAACTTTCGAGTCATCCCCGACCCAGTAGCTGAGATTGAGATCGGCATACCCGCGACCGCTCGCCCCCCCGAGGCGGGTGGTAAGCAGGAGCCCAAACGGACCGGGCACCGCTACTTCGATCAGCGGCACACCACCTCTCTCCACCGGGAGCATGATTCTGCCCGCATCGGGTTCGGCAGACTCAATCAGGTCCGCAACCCGACGTACACCGTCCTGTCCGGAGCACAACGTCCGCGTCAGTCCTTGTCACGAAGGAAGGACGGGATTTCCAGGATGTCTTCTTTCACCTCGAATTCCTGCCGCTCCAGTGGAATGGCGACCGTCTCCTGCGAATCGAAAGCAACCTCGGCCTGTTCCGTCTCCGCCGATGAGGGCACGGCTTCCTTTCCCACCACGGGCACACGACGCCGCAGATTCGTATCGAACCCTGTGGCTATGACGGTCACCCGCATCTGATCGCCCATGCCCTCATCTATGACCGCGCCGAAGATGACGTTGGCGTCGGGATCAGCTGCTCCAGAAATAATCTCGGCAGCTTCGTTCACTTCAAAGAGGCCCAGGTCGCGACCACCGGTGATGTTGAGAAGAATCCCCGTAGCTCCATCGATAGACGACTCCAGCAACGGCGAAGAGATGGCCGCACGAGCAGCTTCCACACCACGGTTCTCACCGGATGCACTGCCGATCCCCATCAAAGCCGAGCCGGCGTTGCGAATGATGGTCCGCACGTCGGCGAAGTCGAGGTTGATCAGTCCGGGCACCGTGATTAGGTCGGTTATGCCTTGGACACCTTGGCGCAGCACATCGTCGGCCACTTTGAACGCTTCCACAATAGAGGTGCGCCGCTCCACCACCTGCAACAACCGGTCGTTGGGGATAATTATGAGGGTATCCACCTTCTTGGACAACGTTTCTATTCCCAGCTCCGCCTGCGAGGATCTCTTACGACCCTCGAAGGAGAATGGTCTGGTAACCACTCCCACGGTAAGCGCGCCCAGCTCACGAGCCAGTTCAGCAATGACCGGGGCGGCACCGGTGCCGGTTCCGCCACCCTTGCCGGCGGTCACGAAGACCATGTCGGCACCCTTCAACGCCTCGCGCAGCTCATCCCGGCTTTCGTCCGCCGCCTGGCGCCCCACCTCAGGATTGGCGCCCGCGCCCAAACCTCGCGTGATCTTGGCTCCGATATGGATCTTCACGTCCGCGTCACACATGAGAAGGGCCTGTGCGTCCGTGTTGACCGCGATGAACTCAACCCCCCGAAGGCCTGCATCCACCATACGGTTGACGGCATTGGTGCCGCCCCCTCCCACGCCTACGACTTTGATGACGGCTATGTAGCTGGAACCGGTATCGATCATCACACGCGCCTCCGCTGATTTACAGGCGAGGGTTCTTCTGCAGAAGAACCCTTTATGGCTAACGTTCTACTTTACAGTTAGTATATGAGTGTATTCCTTCACCTAACACTTACTTTCAACCTTACCACGGTCTTTCAATCGCTTCTAGGCATCGCTACAGGTCTGTCCCATATCTGCACATCGACATACTGGAGGGCCTTACCCTCTTCCAGCCATCTATCGATAACCAGTTCGGCAACCTGCAGTTTAGTCTCCAGATCGGTAGGATCCCCCATCCTTACCTCCGGACCTCCCGCCAGCACCATGGTTAAATGTGCCTCCGTATCGATTTCCACGCTTGCCACCGGATGCTGCACCAACCAGTATTCCCGCACGCGCAACAGCTCCAACAGCCCCAAAGCCCCCGCGAAGTTGGTCGGCAAAAAGTGTCCTGCTCCAGGCCATATCTCCTGCCTAGGTACCAACGTCGGTCCCAACGGAGACGGGCCATCTTGAATTTCCTGCTCCAGAACGCGACCGTCGTCCGCAATCACCCATAACTCTTCGGAGCGTCCCTGTATCACCCCGAAAGGTTCGTATTCCACCAAACGCACCTCGATACCGTCCGGGAAGCGCGGGTGAACATGGGCTTCACGTACATACGGGATAGACTGCAGTTTTCCTTCCAGGGGACGAACATTCAGCCGCAAAAGATTAGTCCCGATGGCACCGGCGAGGGCCTGTTCGATCTCGGCCGCAGAAACATGCACTGTAACGGGTGCGATGATATGAGTGGCAATCAACTCATCCGACGACCGCAACCAGAACCACCCCGCGGCCACCAAGATGGCGATACCCGCACATCCAAACCACACAGCGCGACGTCTACCCAGCTCCCGTCGCAGCGCATTCCGTCGCTCCTTGAGACGTCGGTCCACACGCTGCGCCTACGGGCGCTCCCAGGGCAGCTTCATACCCAGTACACGCACTTCGGGTTCCAGTAACACACCGGATCTCACGTAGACCGCCTCACGCATCATGGTCATGAGCGCCATCACATCCTCCCCCGTAGCATCGCCCGAGTTGACCACAAAATTCGCATGAATCCGTGACACTACCGCTCCGCCACGCCCGGCTCCCTTCATCCCGGCTGCGTCCAGAAGCCGACCGGCGGAGTCGCCCGCCGGATTGCGAAACGTACTACCGAAGGTACGAACTCCGCGAGGCTGGTTCTCACGTCGCCACTGTAAATGCCGACGTTGTAGCGCTCTTACCGTCTGCCGTTCAGACTGAGTCAAGCGCAGACGCACGGCTGTGACCGCATGGTCCGCCGGGATGGCGCACGAGCGATATGCCCACGACAAGGAAGCAGCAGGAAACCATTGAACTCCACCGGCGGACGCCATCTGCACAGCGTCAACCACTCCGCACATATCGCCTCCGTGCGCACCCGCATTCATGAGCACCGCCCCACCCACACTGCCGGGAATAGCACAGGCAAACTCCAATCCCGACAGCCCCCAATCTGCAACCAGTGCAGCCAGACGCGGCAATAATGTCGCCGCTCCTACTTCGAGCACCACGTCGTCGCCGGGCAGGGGAGAACGTGCATGTTCCGTGGTACCCGGCTCTGTGAAAACGCTCGGCGCACCTATGAACTGCATCTCGTCGGCCAGCTTCAGCACCACCCCACGGTAACCGCGGTCCGACGCCAAAAGGTTGGATCCGGCCCCTAAGAATGTCCATGGATGCTCGGAGGCCACCAGACAGGCCAAGGCGGCGGCCACCGCCTCCGGCGTGGCCGCCGCCACCAGCAGATCCGCAGCCCCACCCACGCCGATAGTGGTAAACGGCGCTAAAGGGGCACGCGGCCAGAGTTTTAGGTGATGGATCGCCCGCAGCTGCTCCCATGGATCCGGAGACACGCTCACTCCTGACCGCGACCCTGGGAGAGAAAGGTCTCGCCCGCTCTGTACACGTCACCACAACCCATGGTTAACACCAGGTCACCAGGCCGAGCATGTTGGTCCAAGAACTCGGGTACGGAACTCAGACGCGGAACGTAGACCACCGGTGCACGGGGATTCTGGCGCAACATGGCGTCGACCACCAGCTTGCCGGTCACACCGGGTTGCGGGTCTTCTCGTGCTCCCAAAATATCGGTCACTACGGCCACGTCGGCTTCCAGAAGCGCGGCGGCCAGCTCATCGTGTAGATACAGTGTGCGCGAGTATAGATATGGTTGGAACACGGCCACCACACGTTTCCACTCGCCTAGGCGGGCCGTACGCAGAGTAGCCTTTATCTCTGTGGGATGATGGCCGTAGTCGTCGACCACATTCACACCGGCCCGCTCGCCCTTCCATTGGAAGCGGCGGTTGGCACCTCCAAAACCGCGCAAGGACTCCGCGATGCGTGCCGGCGACACCCCTAGTTCGCTGAGGAGCGCAAAGCACCCCACGGCATTCAAGATATGGTGCTGTCCCGGTACAGCCAGCTCCGCCCGAGCCAGACGATGACCCCGTCTCCATACTTCAAAACGGCTACCTTCATGTTGGAGACTGACCTCACGAGCCCGGTAGTCGTTGTCGGCGTCGAAACCGTAAGACAGCTTTCTGCACATGGCGGCTTCTTTGGCCAGGCGACCCACGCGAGGATCGTCACCCCAGTACACGAGTAATCCATGTGGGGGAAGAAACTCAATGAAGTGCCGGAACGTAGAGACAATATCGTTTAAGTGAAGATAGTGACTGTGATGATCGAATTCAATGTTGGTGATGATGGCAGCTTCCGGACGATAGTAGATAAGCGATCCGTCCGACTCGTCCGCCTCACAGACCAGGAATTCGCCCGATCCGAGGCGTGCGTTGGATCCCACATCGTTCAGCTCGCCGCCGGCCACGAAAGAGGGATCCATGCCCGCGTCCATGAGCACCTTGCTCACCATAGATGTGGTAGTGGTCTTACCGTGTGTGCCGCAGATGGCCAATCCCCGCCGCCCCTCCATCAGCCACGCGAGAACTTGGGCCCGTTTGACCACCGGGATGCCGAGCTCCCGCGCCTTTTGCAATTCAGGATTCCGTCCAGGAATAGCGGACGACACCACCACTACGTCCGGGTTTTTGAGATTACTGACGGAGTGTCTAAGCGCCACTCTGACGCCCGCCTTTTCCAGAAGCCTCGTGTAGCGCGAAGCCTTCAGGTCAGAACCCTCCACCTCGTATCCAAGTTGTTTCAGAACCAAGGCGATACCACTCATGCCTTGGCCGCCAAGGCCTATGAAATGGAAGCGTTGGCATCGCGCAAGGCTCGGGATATGCGCAGTCGCGGTTTGATCTGTCACGTCTCTCTCACTCTCATGGACTCGGCCGCTTGAGGCCGCTCAATTGCACAACTTCTTCGGCGATCCGGTTGGTAGCGTCAGGCCTGGCCAGCGTCAAAGCGGCTGTGCGCATACGGGCCCTTACCTCCACATCTCGCAGCATCTCCAGCTCCGCCTGCAGGCGCGTCCCAGTCAAATCTGCGTTGGGAACCAACACTGCCGCCCCACCATCTTGCAGAGTCCGGGCATTCTTTGCCTGATGATCCGCTGTGGCGTAAGGATAAGGGACAAGCACCGCCGGAACCCCTAGAGCCAGCAACTCCGCCACCGAACCACCCGCACGACTCACTGCCACATCCGCCGCCGCCAACGCCAGATGAAAATCGTCCAAGTAGGCGAACGCTTGATAGCGTGACGTGCTTGGAAGCATGGCCGCCGCTACGCGCTCATAGTCGAGCTTACCGGTTATATGAAGGATCTGGAAGTCGGGCTCCTTCCCGGCAAACGCGGATATCACGGCGTCATTAAGCACTCTTGCCCCTAGACTGCCGCCAAAGACAACCAGAACAGGTATCGTGGGATCCAGGCTGAACCGCTTCAGACCCTCCTCCCGCGTGGCGGACAGCAGTTGCGGGCGCAACGGACGTCCCGTGTAAACAAACTTCCCACCTTCCCGTCCAACAATGGGAAACGATAGGCACACACGATCCACCAGTCTACTCAGTATGCGATTCGTCCATCCCAAATGCGCATCCATCTCCACAGCGACGGTGGGGATACCCTTAAGGGCGGCTTCCGCCACCACCGGCCCCGAAGCGTACGCACCCACACCCACCACGCATGCAGGGCGTACCTGACGAAGCACACGCCATGCATCCACCCCGGCTCTGGGAATGGATGCCAGGGTCCGCAGAGTGCCCAAACCCAGGCGCCGCTCGAAGCCACGGATGCGCACGTAGTGGAATGGGTATCCCGCTTGAGGCACAAGTCGGCTTTCCATACCATATCCTGCCCCACAGAATTCCACGATGAAACCGTGGGAAGTTAGGACATCAGCGATCGCCAAGGCCGGCACTACATGACCGGCTGTGCCTCCGCCTGCGATCAAGATACGTGACATTCGAGAATCCTCTTTCCAAAGTTAAGAGCTCCCCCTGATTGGAGTCCGCCTCCATGGGGACGGGAATACGCACCGGGCCGTAGCGGGCTACCGCCAAAACCATACCTACTCCCGCAAGCATCATTACCAGGTTTGTACGGCCGAAGCTCACGAAGGGCAATGGAATTCCGGTCAAGGGTAAGACGCCCATGACCCCGCCCAGGTTCACAACCGCCTGACCGGCGATCATGAGACCCACTCCTCCGGCCAGATATCGCCCGAACGGATCCGTGCACTCAGCAGCCACACGAAACACACACACCACTAGAAGGACAAAAGCCAACAGCAATACACCCACTCCCACAAACCCAAACTCCTCACCAACAATACTGAAGATCATGTCGGTATGCGCATCAGGTAGGTAGTTGAACTTCTGTACGCTCCTGCCGGGTCCCACACCCCACCAGCCACCGCTGGCAAGAGCCAAGAAGGACTGCACGATCTGCCACCCATCTCCCTGAGGGTCATTGAAGGGGTTAACGAATACCAGAAAACGTTCCCGACGGTAATCAGACGTGAGAATGGCCACGGCCACCAGCAGTATGCCCAGCGCCGCAATGACGATCCATTCTTTGAGTGGCATTCCCGATTGCCACCACAGCCCCATAACGATGATTGCCAACATGAAGGCAGTCCCCAGGTCCGGCTGCAGCAGGACAAGTCCTGTCGCCAGTCCGGCAACAGGAGCCAGCGGCCAGAAGAGTACCCCAAACCGTCCTTGCTTCGCCCGTGTTGTCGACAGAAGATGGGCCGCCAAAACAACCATCATCAGTTTGGCAATCTCTGACGGCTGGATGGGCAAAGGACCTATATCCAACCACCGCGCGGCCTCGTTGGCCTCTCGTCCAATCTGAGGGATCCAAACGGCAAACAGCAATCCAAACACCACCAGAGTGAACAACATGATCATTGGACGTAAACGTCGATAATCCAAACGAGACAGAACCAGTAGGGCCGCGAGTCCTAATAGTGCAGCTACACCCTGATCCCGAATGCGATCGAGTGCCAGTTCATTCTGAGCAAAGAAGCCCTGCGCCGTAGATACAGAATAGATCATCACCAGCCCCGCGCAGGTGAGTACCAGCGCAAGTATCCAGGTCCAGTGGAAAGCCCGAGACAAGCGCTCTCTCCCGGGAACCTCCACCCAGCGAAGCGTCACAGCAGACATACCCGCAGTGAGCATCTCATCTCCCACACCAAGCGGGTCCCTACGCCCCGAAGAGCGAGATATTTCCTGAAAGCGTTTACGGGCCACCGGATTACCTCTCGGCAGCTTGGCTCAACTCCGCCACCAAGCGTACGAAGTGGTGTCCGCGTTCTTCGAAGTTGCGATATTGGTCGAAGCTGGCACACGCCGGAGCCAGAAGCACTGTATCTCCCTCCAGAGCAGCAGCGGCGGCCTCATGTACGGCGCGCTCCAGATCTCCGCTATCGCGCAACTCTGGGAGCCCTTCTCGGTCAACCTGTTCCGCCAAAGTCTCAAACGCAGACCTGATCAGAGGTGCGGCCTCGCCAATCAGATATACGCTACGGCAGGTACCCAGACAGGCTTGGGCCAGGGGTGCGTAATCGGAGGCCTTATCTCTACCCCCCAAGATGAGGTGAACATCGCGTGGATACGCACTCAGCGCCTTCAACGCAGCCTCCACGTTGGTTGCCTTGCTATCGTTGACATACTGCACACCACGCACTGTTCCTGCCCACTGCAGCCGGTGCTCCACGCCGGGGAACGTGCGCAGGGCTTCCTCTACCGCCGCCTTATCAATACCCTGCGACAGAACGGCTGATGCCGCCGCCAGGCAGTTCTCCACGTTGTGCAGACCCTTCAGATTCAACTCTGTCAGTCTCAGGGACGGTTCACCCATCAACACCAATCTCTCACCTTCTAGACGAGATACAGTGTCATGCAAACCTGCAGTGGAGAACCAGATTATCTCGGGTGCGGTGTCTCGTCGTGCCAACTTGCGGCCCACGGAGGCCACTAGAGGATCGTCGGCACTGAGCACAGCGACATCCCCTGTCTGCTGGTTCTCAAACACGCGGGCTTTGATTTCCGCGTAATGCTCCATGGTTCCATGCCTGTCTAAATGGTCCTGCGTGAGGTTCAGAAGGATTGCCACCACCGGGCGAAACTGATGAATATCTTCCAGCTGAAAACTCGAAACCTCAACCACAACTTCTGCTTCAGGCTCTATCGCATCCACAAGATTCGTCATGGCCGTCCCAATATTCCCTACTACCTGGACCGGAAGTCCGGCCATAGCGAACATGTGGCCCACAAGCGACGTGGTGGTGGTCTTCCCATTGGTTCCAGTGACGGCGCTGATTCGATTTCGCAACATTCGGTAGCCCAGCTCAATCTCGCTCCATACAGGAATGCCTCTGCGACGGGCCGTCCACACAATGGGGACGTCACCTGGAATGCCGGGGCTCTTGATTACCAAGTCCACATCCACGAGGAGTTCCTCACCCTGAGGGCCCAACCTTGTGACCATCGACGCTCCTGCATCCGACCCCACATCCAGATCTGCAGACAGCTCGACAGGCCCGCTGTCCGACAAAGTGACGGCATAGCCGCGACCTACCAGCGCCCGAGCAGCAGCCAATCCCGACCTACCGGCGCCCAGAACCAGCACGCGTGACACTCCGTAGGGCAGGCTTGATCTACGACCCGTCTCTACCACCACGGCAGCACTCCCCGCGCGGACTCCAGGTAATGAAGGGCAAAGCCCGAAGCTGCAAAGATGGCCGTCACGATCCAGAAACGGACGATGATCTTAGTCTCCGACCAGTTCTTGAGCTCGAAATGATGATGGATAGGCGACATCAAGAACACTCGGCGATGAAAGACACGTACCGCGATGACCTGGATGATCAGACTCATCCCTTCGATCACGAAAATGGCACCAATTAACGGAAGATATAGTTCAGTACCTGTCATGATTGCCAGACCACCAAGCGCAGCCCCCAAAGCCAAGGCGCCGGTATCACCCATGAAGATGGCGGCAGGGAACGAGTTGTACCATAGGAAACCAACACATCCGCCCATGAGACTTGCCGACAAGATGGCCAGATCTTTGTCTCCCTGGAGCCACGCTATCCCAGTGTATGCAAGCAGAGCTATTGCTACCGTACCGGCAGCCAATCCGTCCAGTCCGTCGGTGAGATTGACCGTGTTGGCCGTGCCGGACACTACTAGATACGCCAGCAAGATATAGAACCAACCCAGCTCGACCTTGGTGCCCACCAGCGGAACACTGACACTGGTGTCCAAACCGGCAAAACGGTACGCCACCCATCCCACCACCAGCAGCACCATCAGCTGCAGTGCCATCTTTGCTTTGCCGCTGATCCCCAGAGATCTCTTGCGCAGCAGTTTGCTGCTGTCGTCCAGGAAACCAATGAACGCAGACCCCAGCAGCAGACCCAGCACCAACAGGCCGCCCAGTGAATAGCTGCCCAGTAACAGGTACGGAACCACCGCACTCACCAGAATCAGTAGACCCCCCATAGTAGGAGTGCCCGCCTTACTCTGGTGACGGGCCGGCCCTTCTTTGCGGATGCTCTGGCCGATACCCCGTCGACGAAGAAGAGCGATGAACCGGGGGCCGATGATCACCACCAGAAGTATGGCCAAGATGGCTGCTGTCAGTACTCGTCCCACAGCTCAGCACTCCCCGCCCGCCAGCCGCAGCAACCCCTGCACCACCCGTTCCAAGCCCAGTCTGCGCGAACCTTTCACCAGCACCACATCACCGGGATTCAAGTGCGTCTTGAGCTCTGCAACTAAAGACTCAAGCTCTCCCAGAGGTAAAGCTACCGCGACCCTTCCATCATCGGCCACCTCTAGGAAGGCATCTCTCATGATCTCGGCCTGATCCCCAACGGCGTACAGGACCCTAGTCCCTGCCTGAGCCGCGCAGCGTCCCGCCTCGGCATGATAGTAGGACGTGTCGGCGCCCAATTCCAACATGTCCCCCAGCACCGCTACGGGACGGCCTCCAACCTCGCGGGCACGCTGCACAAGGTCCGTCAACGCCACCGCTACCGCTTCAGGGTTGGCGTTGTAGGTGTCGTCGAGTATGACCAGTCCACCCACATCGTATTCATCACCGCGCCCCGGCGTAAACACCACGCCGCCGATACCCGCCAGACATTGCGCCAGCGATAGCCCGGCGGCATAGCAGGCGGCGGCGGCGGCCACGGCATTCTCTAATCGATATCGAGCCGCAAAAGGTGTTATGGCCTCGGTTTCCCCCTCGGGCCACTTCATATTGAGAAGACAGCGGCCCATGTCGCAAGCGGTGATTTGCCCCACCACGTCGCTCCTCTTGCCTTCTATAGCTACCGCAGCATCCAGGTGTTCACGCGTATCGCGCAGAAGAAAACGCACCACACGCCTACCGCACTGCTCCACCCAGGGATCAAGCGAAGGGCATTGAACAGGTACTACGCCCACTCCGTCGGGTTTCAGGCGCATAAGAAGTTCACCCTTAGCTTGAGCTACATTATCCAGCGAACCAAGAAGCTCAAGGTGAACTGGAGCTACATTTGTAATGACCCCCACATCCGGCTCAGCAACATCCGCGAGATAGGCGATCTGCCCCAGCCCCCGCATCCCCATTTCCAGGACCACTATCTCTGTTGCTTTGTCGATCTGCAACAGGGTCAACGGCACGCCAATCTCGTTGTTCAGGTTCGACTCGGTGGCCAGTACCACCCGTTCCATCCCGGCCATGGCGCGTATGAGATCTTTGGTACCAGTCTTGCCGACACTGCCTGTTACAGCAATGACCACGGCCTGCGAACGTCGCCGCACGGCACGCGCCAGAGCACCCAACGCAAGTAGAGGGCTGTTCACCGGATAGATCAGGTTGGACCTGCCCTGCTTCTCGATCTCATTTATGCCGGCGATGCTGTGGCCTGTGGATACAACGGCGCCGCAGGCGCCGGCGGCCAAAGCAGCGGATACGTACTCGTGACCGTCGAACCTCTCACCAACCAAGGCAATGAACAGATCACCCGGCCGCAAGTTGCGCGTATCTACAGACACACCGCCAACCGCCGAACGCAGGGGAGGTGTCCCGAGTGCCTGTCCCGCCTCCTCGGGACTGAGAGGAATCATCTTCGCCTCCAGCCCTGCTCGTGAAGCAGCGAGAGTGCCACCTGATAATCGTCAAAGGGTATCTTGTGATCGACCAATTCTTGCCCGCTTTCGTGCCCTTTGCCCAGAATGAGCACTAGATCTCCGGCACATGCGGAGGAGAGGGCCTTCCTGATGGCCTCCCTGCGATCCAACTCGACCACGGCCTCCCCGGGGCGCGAGAAGCCCCCAAGTATCTCCTCTACGATAGCGCGTGGATCTTCTGTCCGGGGATTATCGGAAGTCACGATAGGTAGATCACAGCCACCTTCAAGAGCTTGACCCATCTTGGGACGTTTGGTGCGATCCCGATCCCCCCCACACCCCAACAATGCGATGATGCGGCCCGTAGTAACGGCGCGGGCCGTCTGCAGCACGTTGTCCACCGAATCAGGCGTATGTGCGTAATCCACCAGCACCGTGAAAGGTTGCCCCACCTCTACCTGCTGCATTCTACCGGGAACTCCTGGGAATTCCCGAACAGCCTCAATCATTTCCTCCAGGTCCAAACCCAATCCCAGTCCTATGCCGAGAGCAGTCAGGATATTGGAGGCATTGAAACGCCCTAGCAGTGGCGCCGTCAGGGGCATCTGCAGAACGCCTCCCTTGCCGTTCTTGCCATCCCGGGATACGTGTACATTGCGTAGATGGTGGAAACCCTCTTTCTCCACCACAGCGTGAAGTCCCCGGCCCCTCACCAATAGCACACCTCCGATGCCACCCCTACTGAGATTCAATTCCGTAAGCTCCAGATCAGCCAAGCCTGATTCGGACGCACCATGCTCAACCGATACGGTCAGGAGTCTGTCCGGAGCCATCCGCCCGGCTATTTCCCGGCCCATTTCGTCATCGAGATTCACAACGGCGGGCGGATTGTTGCGAGAGAACACTTCGTCCGTGAAGAACCGCATCTTGGCGGCGCGGTAGGCCTGGAAGGATCCGTGGAAATCCAAATGATCCTGCGTTAGGTTGGTGAAGGCTACAACCCGGAAAAGTATGCCGTCCACGCGGCCGAGTTGCAGTGCATGTGAGGATACTTCCATGACGGTTG
>JAAYZX010000006.1 GCA_012514635.1 Actinomycetota bacterium | reverse complement strand
TGGCGGAGGAGGAGCGCCCACATCTAATGGTATTAGATCTCATGTTGCCGGATATCTCCGGCATGGAAGTGGTGAAAGCCGTGCGCGCTTTTTCTTCTGTGCCCATCATCATTTTGACGGCACGAGATGCCGACCAGGACAAGATTCTGGGCCTGGAACTTGGGGCGGATGATTACATGACCAAGCCTTTCAGTCCCGGCGAGTTAGTGGCCAGAGTCCGTGCGGTATTGCGACGAACAGCGCCGTCGGAAGGCCCTGTGGTGTTTGCCCTGGGCGGCATAGAATTGAGCGCAGAAGAGCGCGTTGTACGGGTGGATGGTAAGGCCATCGACCTCACACCCAAAGAGTTTCGGCTTCTGGAGTATCTACTGATTAATAAGGGTATCGCCTTGCCGCGCGAGCGCCTGCTCGAAGAAGTCTGGGAATACAGCTTCTATACCGACGCCCGTACGGTTGACGTACATGTTGGGCAACTGCGCAAGAAGCTTGGGCGCTGGAGTGTCGCTATTCAGACCGTGTGGGGTCTCGGATACAGGGCAGATCCGAGCGTAGAACCCGAACAAGCCGCCGGTGACTGAGCCGGGCCCTACGGGATCTCCTGCGGGAAAAGGGCGGGCGGCGGACCGCTCCGCGGTCGCCGGCCCGGTGCCGGTGGGGGGCTCCTTGGGTACGCGCGTTACCCTGGCATTGGTGGGCGTGTCCATCTTCGCCTTGCTGGCGGTGGGTCTTCTTTTCTACGGTTTCATCGGTCGATATGTGGTGGAACGTGAAGAAGAACGCATGCTCTCGCATGCCGTGAAAGTGGCCGGACAGGTGGAGAACCTGGCTACGGGATCTCCCGGTCTGGCAGGGGTGGAGGCAGGAAGAGCGCTGCAGATGCTGTTGTACGTGGATCTGCAGGTGCTTCCTGCGGGCGCCGCTATCATGGTATTTCGGAACGATTTACCGGTCGCGATGGCAGGACCCGCCACTGCTAAGCTGGAGGATTACCAGGAGCTGTACGAACCTGCGGTGATACTGGCCGCACACGGCGCGGCTTCGCGGGTGGTAGACGTTCCTCAACTAGACGCGACCTTGGTGCTGGCAGCGGTCCCTTTCACGTTTGAGTGGGATCGGGGACTGGTGGTGATGACGCTTCCCATCAGCGACGCGGTGGCTTCGCGACGCGGACTGGTCGGAGTGCTCCTGGTTTCGGGCGCAGTGGCGGTGGCCCTGGCTGTGGCGCTGGGGTTGGGGTTGGGGAGCCGGATGGCGCGGCCGCTGCGCCGTCTTTCGCGAGTAGCCAATGCCATGTCACAGGGGTCATATGAAGAACCCGTGACGGGAGCATATCCCGGGGAAGTGTATGAACTGGCCACCAGCCTCGAGACCATGCGGCGTGAAGTCAAGCGCAGCGAAGAGTCGTTGCGAGGCTTCGTTGCCTCCGCCGCGCATGAATTGCGTACTCCGCTCACCTCCATCACGGGGTTTTCACAAGCCCTGCTGGATGGAACGGCGGCCTCAGATGAGGAGCGACAAAGGTCTGCGGCAGCCATCCATCGCGAATCCACACGCTTGAGGCGATTGGTCGACACTCTTCTCATGCTTTCCCGGTACGATTCTGGCGACTTCCATTCCCACACGGCTTCCGTGGATATCGGAAGACTGGTGGCCGAGGAGATCGAGTTGCTGGTGGATACAGGGGCCACCGAGCACGACCGCATTCTTCTGACGGTTGACGGAGAGGTTGCAGCGGCTACCGACGGCATCATGTTGAGACAGGCCGTGGCGAATCTGTTACGGAACGCCGTCCAGTATGGGGGCTCGGATCCTATAACGGTGGGCGTAGAGCGTGTCGCCGGACAGGTGCGGATCAGTGTAGCCAACGGCGGCGCACCGATCTCGTTGGATGAGAGGGCCCACGTTTTTAGTCGCTTCTACCGAGGGAGGTCTTCCGGAGGAATGGAAGGATTCGGGCTGGGATTGCCGTTGGTAAAAGAGATTTGCACTGCTTTGGGTGGAACGGTGGAGATTGTCGACCATCCGGAGCGCACCGTCTTCGTGGTGACGGTTCCGGTAAGCCGGGCGTGAGAAGGCTGGGCTTTGGTGGCAGCGCCCCGCGGTGTGTAGTAAGGTTGCTCTCGTCAGGTTACCGTATCATGTTCACGTTCGAGAGCGCCGGACGGTCTACGACCGTGGTGAGCGCCGTTCCGATCTTGTGAATGTTCTTTGCGAGAGGACTCAGGTTGAAGATTACTCTGATAGAACCATCGCCGCCCGGATTCCACATCTACAGTTTCATCCGTCAGGTACGCATAGGGCCGCCGCTCATGGCCACGTTATTGCGGGATCGGGGACACGACGTGCGTGTCTTTGTGGAAAGCCTTGGCGAGATAGACTGGAATCGAGTACTGTCGTCCGATCTGGTGGGAATCTCAACCACCACTTCAACCATCGTCAAAGGATATCGCTACGCAGAGAAGGTGCGTGAGGCCGGCATCCCGGTGGTGATGGGCGGTCCGCACGTGACCTTCGTGGTGGATGAGGCTCTGGAGTTCTGCGATTACGTGGCGCGCGGTGAGGGGGAAGACACCCTGCTGGAGCTCGTGGATTATCTGCGGGGACGCTGTGATCTGGAGAGTGTGAATGGGCTTTCGTATCACGGGGTGGACGGTGCTGTTGTGCACAATGAGCCGCGCGACCTGCGCCCCACGCTCTCCGATCTTCCGTGGCCGGACCTGAGCCTGATCGACGAGTACCGAAAGATCTACCCGGTGCCTATCCTCACTTCTCGAGGCTGCCCTCACAATTGCGAGTTTTGCTCTGTGGTCCCCATGTTCGGGCGCCGGTACCGGCGCGTCGACCCGGAGCAGGTGGTGGAAGAGCTCAAACGACTCAAGCCCAAAGAGGTCTTCTTCTACGACGACAACTTCATCATCACCAAGCGGAGCGCGAAGAAGTTATTGGCGCAGATGATTCGACAGAACGTACGCATAAAATTCTCTGCGCAGATTCGAGTTGATTCCGTCTACAAGAGCGGGCGGGTTGACCACGAGCTCCTGAAGCTGCTGGTGGAGGCGGGCTGTTATCTCGTCTATCTGGGCCTGGAGTCCGTCAATCCTGAGACGCTCGCTGTGTATAACAAGAACCAGGACGTCGATGATATTCGTGGCGGCTTGGCGGCTCTTCGCTCATACGGCATCGCAACGCACGGAATGTTTGTTTACGGGGCGGATACGGACACCCCGGAGTCGCTGCGGGCCACTACAGACTTCGCCATCCAGAATCGGGTATCGTCTGTGCAGTTCTTGGCGTTGACTCCGCTGCCGGGGACGCGCACCTACCAAGCTCTGGACCAGGCTGATCGCATCATTTCCAAGAATTGGAGCCTGTACGACGGTCTGCATGTGGTTTTCAAACCGGCCCGTATGACACCGTGGGAATTGCAGACGGCCGTGATCGACGCGCATATTCGTTTCTACGGCGCTCAACGCATGACCGAGAACATTAAGCACAGGCTGTACGGATTCCTCCTCAGCAATGCATGGCTGCGGGTCCCGGAGAACGTAGCTTTCATGCGAGAACTCAAGACCTATAGCAACGGTTTGAGCCGGTTGGGCATCCCTGGTGCATGACGACGCTGTGTGCACGAGCAAGGATTATGTCGCTCAGTTACGAAATCGTAACCAACGTATACTTTTCCTAAGGTCGTAGCCGGAAAGAGAGGATAGTTGGCTCGGGTTGTGGCCCTCGCCAATCAGAAAGGTGGGGTCGCCAAGACCACATCTACAGTAAATCTGGGAGTGGCCCTGCGGGAGCTGGGCTACTCTGTGCTGGCCGTCGACATGGATCCGCAGGGGAACCTTACCATGAGCCAGGGTGTCGACCCCGAAACGTTGCGGGTCAGCATGTTCAACGTGCTGGTGCAGGGCGTCCCCATCGACGACGTCATACATGAACGGGAAATACACGTAGCGGTGGCCAGCATCGATCTGGCGGGCGCCGAATTGTCCCTCGCGCCGGTGATTGGACGTGAACGTGCGCTGGCAAAGGCGTTGCTCACGGTTCGCGATGTGTATGACTTCATACTCATTGACACGCCTCCGTCGCTGGGATTGCTCACCATAAATGCCTTGACGGCCTCCGAAGGCGTGATCGTGCCTGTGCAGTGCGAGTACCTTTCATTGCGTGGACTCGCGCAGCTGGAACGGACGCTGGAGCTTGTGCGAGAGAATCTTAATCCGGAAGTCCATATCCTAGGGATCCTACCCACGCTGTTCGATTCGCGCACGCTGCACGGAGCCGAGGCCGTAGAGGTTCTGCGCAGCAATTTCGGAGACCTGGTGTTCAATACGGTAGTACGGAAGACCATCAAGTTCGCCGAAGCGCCTGTCAAGGGTATGTCAGTGCTGACCTATGCCCCCCACAGCGAGGCGGCCAGAGCATATCGTGCACTGGCGAGAGAGGTGATCAATGGAAAAACGATCTAGCCTGAGAGACAGCGGTCTTAACTCGCTCTTCCGTGCCACTGGAGCCAGAGGAACACAGGGAGCGGACGGAGATTCCGGCCAAACCGATGACCCCTCGCAAAACGTCATCTCCCCCAACGAGCCCGGCGCCGATATCGGCCGCCGGCAGCTGATCCAGCCGTCGCGCAGCTTTCCGGCCATCATACGCGTGGTGGGAGTGGGCGGGGCCGGTACCAACGCTGTCAACCGCATGCTGGAGACGGGACTGGAGGGTGTGGAGTTCATCTCCATCAACACCGACGCCCAAGCCCTGCAGATGTGTGAAGCGGATCATAAGCTGCGGATCGGGCGCGATATCACCCATGGTCTGAGCAGCGGATCCGACCCCAATGTTGGACGCGAAGCGGCATTGCAGGCCTACGATGAGATCAAAGCGTTACTCAAGGGCAGTGACATGGTGTTCGTCACGGCCGGAGAAGGCGGCGGCACCGGCACCGGAGCTGCACCGGTAGTAGCCGAGATAGCCAAGGAAGTAGGAGCACTTACTATAGGTGTGGTTTCCCGACCCTTCGGTTTTGAGGGTCGCAGGCGCCAGGACGTTGCGGGTGAAGGTATTGAGGTCTTGAGAGAGAAGGCCGACACCGTGATTGTGGTGCCGAACGACAAGCTGCTGGAGGTGGTGCCCAAGGGGACCACCATGTTGGCCGCCCTTAAGGTGGCGGACGATGTGCTGCGGCAGGGTATCCAGGGTATCTGCGATCTGGTCATTACACCCGGTCTCATCAACTTGGATCTGGCCGATGTGCGTACCATCATGACCGATGCCGGTACGGCTCACATGGGCATCGGGGAGGCACGCGGCGAGAACCGGGCACAGCAGGCGGCGGAAATGGCCATCAATTCCTCGCTGCTGGAAACGTCCATAGCCGGTGCCAGGGGCATTCTCCTGAACGTCAGTGGCGGCGATGATCTCTCGCTCTTTGAGGTGAACGAAGTAGCTCAGGCGGTTACAGAGGCGGCCGATCTGGAAGCCAATATTATCTTCGGTGCGGTGGTGGATACGGATCTGGACGATGTGGTGCGGGTGACCGTAGTCGCCGCCGGATTTGCGGGAAGTAGCGCACATGAGGTCCAGAACGAGACGCTTCCGGTGGAGCGTGAGGAGCAGGAAGAGGCGGCGCAAGAGGAGCCGGAGCCATCCGGCGATGGTCTTGAGTTGCCACCTTTTCTCAACAAACGCTGATATCCCCACACATCAGAGCATCAGCTCGAAGTAGCTGACCTCTTTGCGGAGCATGTCACAGGATCGATAGAGGTGCTGGGCGACACTGTTTTTGGGTTCCGTAAACAGATATAGGTAAGCGCAATCTAGAGCCGTGGCGCGCTCTACGGCGGCGGCAAAGAGTCTACGTCCCACGTTGCGTCGTCTGCAGGCGGCTCTCACCACCATTGCGCGGACCTCGGCGCTGTTCTTGCCTGTCCACAGGTCGGGAGTGACGGCCACAATACAAAGGCCTACCGCTGTGCGGTGTGCCCGGCCTGCTGTAGCGATCGTCTCATCGGCCACCGTTTCTGCGAGGAGCAAGAGGAACCGAGGGTCGCTCGTCAGGCGACGAATTGTGGCCTCCAGTGATGCGGGTGATGCAGTAAGGCCTCCCACTTCTTCGGCCATCTCGGCAAAGAGTTGAGCAACCTGTGAGGCGTCGGAGGGCGTGGCCTCTCGTATCGATACAGGTGCTTGACGGTTTTGCTCCATATCGGGAGAGTATCATCTTCGCACGCACTACTTTGGGAACGGAGGAGAAGGGGTGTGGCGTCCAAGCGATGATTGACTGTGAACACCACGGGGAATAATGCGAATAAGCACTGAAGAAATAATACTTGCTACTCCCCGGATGCGCTTGGAGTGTGACTCCATGACACGTAAGACGGCAAAACAACGCAATGACGTGGAGCCCAAATCCACTGTTGGTCGTAAACGCGGGCCTTGGTTGGACGAACCGGATACGGATGTACTGGAGGGTAGCGCCGATTCCCGTGAGCCGTCCCTGCAGGTTTATTTGAAAGACATAGGACGGACCCCCCTCCTGACCGCGCAAGAAGAAGTGGAGCTGGCACAGCGGATTGAGGCGGGTGACGAAGAAGCCCGGCGCCGGATGATTGAATCCAACCTGCGTCTGGTAGTGTCTATCGCCCGCAACTACGTGGGAAGAGGACTGAGCTTTGGCGATCTCATTCAAGAAGGCAACTTCGGTCTCATGCGGGCCATCAAGAAGTTTGATTGGCGTCGCGGCAATAAGTTCTCCACCTACGCCACCTGGTGGATCAGGCAGTCCATAACCAGAGGTCTGGCCGATAAGAGTCGGACGGTTCGTCTGCCTGTGCATATCGTGGAACGACTGTCGGCTATTAGGCGTACCACGCGTCGTCTTCAACAGCAATTGGGACGCGACCCCAGCCTAGAAGAAGTGGGCGACGAGGTCGGCCTGACAGAAGATGAGCTGCAGGCCCTGTTTGATGCTGCGGAGACTCCCCTAAGCCTAGATGCGGCTACGGATCCAAAGGGAGAAGGGTACGAGCTGCTGTCGGTAGTGGCGGATACCAACGAGATGCCGGCTTTTGACGTTGCGTATCAACGCATGAAGGTGCGCGGTTTGGCGCGGGCTATCTGCGAACTCCCAGAGCGGGAGCGAGAGGTGCTCATCCTGCGGTACGGTCTTGATTCCGACGCCCCGTGGACTCTGGCGGAAATTGCGAAGCACCTGGCTATAAGCCGCGAACGGGTTCGTCAGATCGAGGCGCGCGCGCTCGATCGTCTAAGGTTCAACCGGACCATCCGGCGGTTGCGGGAAACGGCGTGAGGCGGCGGCGCCGGGCGGATCGCCCGGCGCCGCCGCCTCCAGCGCGCGCCGCATAAGCCGCGCGCGCCGCATATTCCGTACGTCGGGTCCGCGTCCGTCGAACCCAGGAACTTCCAGGATAAAGGGAACCTCACGGAAGAGAGGATGCGCAAGCGCGAGCATCAGGCCGTCTCGGCCTATGACGCCTTCCCATAAGTTGGCATGTCGGTCGCGCTTGGACCCTAAGCCGGTAGCTGAATCGTTGAAGTGAATCAGGCCGACTTTGCCGACGAGCTTCGCCTTGTGCAGTGAACAGATCAGACGATCCAGGCCGGAGACGGTGTGAATAGGGACGCCCGCCGCAAACAGGTGGGCCGTGTCCAGGCATACACCTATTCCAGGGCCCAGCAATGCCACCAGTTCTCCCAGTTCGGCAATGGAAGCCCCCACCGAGTGGCCGCCGCCGGCGCTCGTCTCAAGGAGAAGCTGGGGGAGTTCTCCTTCCAGTGTGTCTCGGGCGCGGCGAATAGTCTCCACTATGCGCGTCTTTGCGGCCACGAAGCCGTCCCCTCGATGCGAGCCCACGTGAGTCACCAGAGCGGTGGCAGATGTGGCCCTGCCGAAGGAGTAGGCCCCGGCCAGAGCGGCAGCTGAGCGTTCTCGTAGCACACCGTCCGGGGAGGCAAGGTTGATCAGGTATGAGGTATGTACGAAAAGCTGCACGTTCCGCCGCCGTAGATTTTTGCCGAATGCTGCTAGATCATCCTCGCTGTACGCGTGCATATGCCAGCGGCGGGGGTTGCTTGAGAAGACCTGTATGGCTTCAGCTCCCAATCTGCGCGCGGTGCGCTCGGCGTTGGCCAGGGCGCCGGCCGTTGAGACGTGGGCGCCGAGCGGCGGGAGCGGGCGGGTATCGCTTGGTGCGGCGCCACCTCTCGTTTTGTTGTTTGGGGCACGGTCTTCCTGTTGAATTTCTGCCACTTTCCTGGTGGTGGATGGGTGGTCTCAATAGTAGAGGGTATGGGAGTGATGCGCCACTCGTTGCGGAGCACCTTCAACGTAGCGAGGTTAGTGTACAATCAAGACATGTTTATGAATAGTGATCACACAGTGCGGGGAAAAACACCCGAGCCGGCCCGGGTGCGTTGCGAGGCGGGAGAGCGCATCTATGTAGGCGATATCCATCTTCCCGGAGCAGACTTTCGGAACCGGGTCAGTGATGTACTGAATGAGCCGGAGCGCCGATTTCTCCCTCTGCTCGAAGTAGAGCAGCTCGATGCGGCCACGGGGCGGGTCATAGACCGCCGGCCTTTCATGTTGATCCGCGTCGAGATGATCGACGTAGTGGTTCCCCTGGTTGAACCCGGAGAAGCACAGGCGTCCTCCACTCTCTAGCGCGTTCGTGAATGCCTGGGCCGGTCGCTTCCCCTGGCTACGTAGTGCAGGCCCAGCAGGTGTGCGGTTCGGTTTGTCGGTCTGGGGTCTGGAACCCTTCTTTGGAGGGTCGCACCGGTACTTCCTGGAGGGCTTGGCTACTCACTCGGTGCACGATTTTCGCCTGCACACCCTTCCGGGGCGGTACTGGGCATGGCGAATGCATGGTGGGGCCGTGCCCCTGGCCAATGCCGACGCCGATGAGGACGGACCCGCTCCGGCCGTCCTGTTTGCGAGCTCCATGCTGGATCTTCCTCTTTACCGCGCTCTGGCGGCCGCACCCGTAGGCCGCCGGCCGGCGCTCGTTTACTTCCACGAGAATCAGTTGACCTACCCTCTTCCTGAAGGTGCACGACGAGATCTGGGCTACGCTTGGAAGAACTTGACCACGGCATTAAGCGCGGACCGTGTTGCGTTCAACAGCCGATATCACAGAGACGAATTCATGACGGCGGCCACGTCGTTCCTGAAACGGCTCCCCGATTGTGTACCGGAGGGGTTGCTCCAGAGCATTGCGACCAAGAGCGTGGTCCTGCCTCTGGGCGTCGACCTGCGACGTTTTGACAGCTTTCGTCCGGCCGTTGAGAGTAGTCCGGCACCCGACGAAGGGCCTTTGATCCTGTGGAACCAGCGCTGGGAATACGATAAGGCACCCGGAGACATCGCCGAGGCTTTGCTGACTTTAGCTAAGGAAGGCCTGCGTTTTCGTGTGGCTCTGGCCGGAAAGAGCCACGGTCCCACACCGCCCGGCTTTCAATTGCTGCGCGAGGTGTTGGGGGGAAGGTTGGTGCAGTTCGGAGAGGTAGAGGCCTTCGCCGACTATGCGCGCCTGCTGTGGGAGGCGGACATCGTGGTGTCGGCCGCACTGCACGAGTTTTTTGGGCAGGCCGCTGTGGAGGCCATATACTGTGGGTGTAGACCTGTGCTTCCTCGACGTCTCAGCTACCCGGAACTGATTCCCCCGGAGGCACGAGATGCAGTGTTGTATGAAGAGGGAGATCTGATTCCGGCTCTGCGGGCTGCGGTGCGCAGAGGGCGGGAATGGTCTCTGGATTGGCAGCGGACATGGGTGGCCCGCTTTGATTGGGGTGCTATCGTTTCGCGCTACGATGACGAGATCTGGCGGCTGTGGGAAAAGGCCGGTGGCAAAGGAGGGCGGGTCGATGCCCAAGGATGAAGCAGTAGAGGACGGGGCACGGCCGGTGGGGATATCGCTGGACGTGAGGTTGGCGCTGGAGGAGGCCATAGGGTACGGGGGTATCTCGTCCTTTGAGTTCGCGGGTGGCCGCGAGCCGGTGCGCAAAGCTCAGCAGGCAATCGAAGTGCGGCGGGCGGAGGGTGCTCTGCCATGGATGGACCTGCCGCGGCTGGATCCATCTCCGTACTTAGAGTTTGCCTCTCAGTGGCGGGGACAATTGGACAACCTGTTGGTGCTTGGGATCGGTGGATCAGCCCTGGGTACCAGTGCTTTGGGAACCGCTCTTCTTCATCCCTATTACAACGCACTTCCTGCTTCTGCTCGGGAAGGAAGACCGCGATTGTTTGTGCTTGACAATGTGGATCCGGATCAGACGTCCGCTCTATTCGGTATGCTCAACTGGGAACGGACCATGGTCAACGTTGTGTCAAAGTCCGGAAGCACGGCGGAGACGGCGGCCGCCTACCTCATGGCGCGGGGAGTGCTTCAGGAGAAGTTGGGTTTGCAGAGATCAGGTGGGGATGTCCTCCATCGACATCTGATCTTCACTACCGACCCAGAGACAGGGGTTCTTCGCGAGATAGGCCGTGATGAGGACATCACCATGTTCGATGTTCCTCCCGGGGTGGGGGGAAGGTTCTCGGTTCTGTGCGCTGTGGGCCTACTTCCGGCGGCCTTGTGCGGTATGGATATATCGTCCCTGTTGAGTGGGGCGCAGGCCATGGATGAGCGTATCCGGAATGAAGCGGGCGCGGATAATCCCGCCGGCGCATACGCCCTGATCCAGTTCCTAGAATACATGAACCATGGTCGGCATATCAGCGTGATGATGCCGTACTCCGCGCGCCTACGAGATCTCTCTGATTGGTACCGCCAACTGTGGGCGGAGAGCTTAGGTAAGGCCGTGGATCGGAGTGGCCGCCAACTGCACATTGGCCCCACCCCGATCAAGGCGCTGGGTGCTACGGATCAACATTCACAGATTCAGCTCTACGCTGAAGGGCCCGATGACAAAATAGTATGTTTCCTGCGGGTTGGTTGCTTCGATCGCGAGGCAGAAATACCCCGCCTGCATGCCGAGAAGGACTCGCTGGCTTATCTGGGAGGAGCTGATCTGGGATCTTTGCTCAACGCAGAACAGAAGGCGACGGCTTGGGCGCTGGCACGAAGAGGGCGCCCCTCGGTGAGGATCGACGTGCCGCGTGTGGACGCGTACCACGTGGGCGAGTTGATCTTCATGTTGGAGTATGCCACGGCGTTGGCCGGCGAACTGTTCAACATCGATGCCTTCAATCAGCCGGGTGTGGAGCTGGGCAAGAAGGCCACATACGCACTCATGGGCCGTCGCGGATATGAGGACCTGGCTCGTGAGATCGAAGGGTAGACGGATCGATGGCCGCTGACTCACATCCGGATCCGCAGCTTCCTCCTCTCAGACCTGTGCTCAAAGTGTGGTTGGATCGCGACGGGAAGGCTTTCGGTGAGGGCCCGTGCCGTCTTCTTGAAGGAGTGGAGCGTTCGGGGTCTTTGCGGCAGGCAGCTGCTGATCTGAGGATGTCGTATAACAAAGCATGGCGTATGGTAAGGGCGCTTGAGGGCAAGTTGGGATACGAGCTCTTGGAGCGGACCGTAGGAGGACATGCGGGCGGCGGTTCGTGTCTGACGGAGCGGGCTAGAGAGTTGCTGGTCAAGTACGCTGCCTTTGAGCATGATGCGCAGGAGGCGGTGGGTCGGCTGTTTGCTCAACATTTCGGTGATGTTGCGGAGGAAAGAGAAGGTGTTGTGGACGCTGTTGCCGAGGGCCCTCCGAGAGGCGGCCGGGAGGACGGCACCGCTTCGGAGAATTGGTAAGATTCACTCGTAGGGAGCGTTCGCCCGTAAGCATTTGCGGCAAGGGACGCATGTGTCTCGTACAGGCGCCAGGCGCATCAGTCTATTCAGGAGTTGCTCGTGGGAAGCATCGATCTCACCATCAATCAGACAGGCGTAGAGCGCGCAGTGCAACACGCTCGTGCGCGCAACGTGGTTATCCCCACTTTTACGGAGATGCGCGATCCCAGCCTGTGTCGTGGCGAGATCAAGGAAGAGCTTCGGCACATCGGATTGCACGACCCGCATCCGCGTAATCTCTTTCGTATCACTTGGCACAACGAACCGGTGGAGAGCGGCGGCGGCTTTGGAGAGCCCAACTACATCGAGTTGCCTTCGAGCCTGACGGGAGTGGACGCCCGCATAATTGCCATGGTTGGGAAGTGGTTTCCCATCGGTGCCCATAAGGTGGGAGCGGCGTTTGCGTGTCTGGTGCCGCGCCTGGTTGCGGGACAGTTCGATCCGGGTAGGCAGAAGGCGGTGTGGCCTTCTACCGGAAACTACTGCCGGGGTGGTGCTTATGACTCGATGCTTCTGGGGTGCGACGCTGTGGCCGTGGTGCCGGATGGCATGAGTCGTGAGCGCTTCCAGGCTATGGAGCGCCTCGGCTGTCAGGTGTTGCGTATTCCCGGCAGCGAATCCAACGTCAAGCAATTGCTGGATCAGTGCACCGAGTTGCGTGGCGCAGGGGACCATTACGTCGTTTTCAATCAGTTCGACGAATTCGCCAACTACCTATGGCACTACTATGTCACGGGAGGTGCCATTGGCGACGTGTTGAGTCAAGTCATGGGGCCCAAGGACGAGTTTCGTGGCTTCTGCGCAGCCACGGGATCGGCGGGGACCGTAGGCGCCGGTGACTATCTCAAGCAACTGTTCCCGGCGGCGAAGGTGACGGCGGTTGAGGCCCTGCAGTGTCCTACCATGCTTCAGAATGGATTCGGGACACACCACATCGAGGGGATCGGTGATCGGAGCGTACCTTGGATTCACAACGTCAAGAATACTGACGTGATCACGGCTATCGACGATCGAGCGGTTACGGCACTGGGACGGCTGTTCAACGAACCTGCAGGAAGGGCGTACTTAACGGAGCAGGGTGTGCCTTCTTCCACCGTTGAAAACCTGGGCCTCGTGGGCTTCTCGGGGATCGCCAATCTTCTGTCGGCGGTTAAGGTGGCCCGCTATTTTGAGTTAGACCATAACGATGTCCTGGTGACCGTGCTGACGGATTCTATGTGGCTGTACGGAAGTCGTCTCGAGGAGATGACGGTGACAGAAGGGCCGTACTCGGACCGGCAGGCTGCAGTGGACTTTCATCGGTGGCTATTGGGTCAGACCGGAGACGGCCTGCTGGAGCTGACCTACCCGGAGCGACACAGGGTGCACAATCTCAAGTATTTCATATGGGTGGAGCAGCAAGGCAAGAGCGAGGAGGAGTGTCGTGCGCAGTGGTACAACCGACACTACTGGACTGATATTCAGGAACTCGTGCCGCGTATAGATGAGTTGATCGTGGATTTCAACCGGCGGGTGGGAATTCTGGGTGATTGACGGGGGCCGGCGGGGGGCTTGTATACGAACATTTGTTCGTATACACTTGAGCTGTGGAGGTAAAGCCTCAGACAGCCTCAGTGTCGAATAGTGGTGCAGAGTCCTTTGCGGGGTCACGTGATGCCTCTTTGCAGCCACGCATCATGCGCCGAGTGGTGGCCCACTTGGATTTGGACGCCTTTTTTGCAGCTGTAGAGGAGAACTTGGATCCTACTCTGCGGGGCAAACCGGTCATTGTGGGCGGGGGGAAGCGGGGGGTGGTGGCCACCGCCAACTATATCGCTCGGCGCTACGGGGTTCATTCGGCCATGCCGCTTGTCACGGCGCATCGTCTTTGCCCGCATGGGGTGTTCGTGGCCGGTAATCACCGCCTATACAGAGATTATTCACGTAGGCTCATGAATATTCTGGGAGAATACTCGCCGCTGGTGGAACAGGTGAGTCTGGATGAGGCTTACGTGGACCTTACCGGTACAGAGCGCTTATTTGGTCCTGTGACGCATACCGCTCGGGCTATACAGCAGCGTGTGCAGGAAGAACTGGCGCTGAGTATCTCCGTGGGTCTTGCCGGCAACAAGCTGGTAGCTAAGGTGGCGTCGGATATGGAAAAGCCGCATGGGTTCACCGTTGTGCCCCACGGCACAGAGGCGGCTTTTCTGGCGTCTTTGCCGGTGGAGCGCCTGCCGGGAGTGGGGCCGGCTCTCCTCAGGAAGTTACGAGATCGGGGTGTCAGGACGGTGGGTGATCTGGCTCGGGTGCCGGAACGTCTCCTGAGACTATCGTTTGGGGAATGGGGCTGTACATTGGCGCATGCGGCTCGTGGTGAAGATCATCGCCGAGTAGAGTCGCGGGAGATGGTGAAATCTATTTCTCGAGAGACCACCTTCCCAGACGATGTCGGTGATCCGGAAGTGCTGGAATCCACCCTCATTGCGCTCACTGAAGATGTGTGCCGGCGGCTGCGCCGCCGGCACCTGGAAGCCCGCACGGTTACGGTGAAGATCAGGTATGCGGATTTCGTGACCCATACCTGCTCACGGACTCTGACGCAGCCGCGGGATGTCGATGAAGTCTTCTTTCAGGAAGTGATCTCCCTGTTCAGACGGGGACGCACCCGCCGTTATCGCGTTCGTTTGCTGGGGGTGGGGGTGGGTAATCTAACCCCCCGTGCTTGGCAGGACGACTTGTTTGACCAACGGATCCCTCTCCTTAGGGAATTGGACCTCAAGCTGGACGCTATTCGCGAGAAGTACGGCCGGGAGGCGGTGAAGCGCGGCTTGACGGCCGGCCGCAGATGATGTTCGCGGATACAGTGCTTGTATGCGGCCGCGGTAGGCGGCTCAGCAGGAGCGTCAAGACGCAAAATTATTGCCACCGCGTCCCCATAAAACGAATTTCGGAGAGGGCGGCATCGTCCCAGGAGCCGCCGGGATATACGGAGATAATGGTGAGGCGTATGGATGAGATACCCTCTTCGCGAGACACCACCGGCTCAATCTGCTGGTATCCCATGTCATCGTAGAGCTGTACCTCCTGCGTGGCGCCGTTCGAGTACTCTATCTGCAGAGCGCGCACGCGTCCGTTGCCCACAAAACGCTTATGGTCGCGTTGGTATCCGTTGGCAATGTCGATGCGGCTGAGGTATAGGGGCTGGTTGAAGGAAAAACTGAGCCATTCACCCACTCCGTCGCCGGAGGCTCCTTCGTTCCAGGCGGTTGCGAGGTCGTTGTCACTCAAGTTTGCGGGGCCGTAGCTGAACTCATTTGTAGACGGCAGAGACGAGGAGGCTTTTGCACCGCTTGGGAATATGCGTATCTCTTCGCCTGTCGTTGTGCTGGTGGTGCTCGTGCCTGCCGCTGATGTGGTGGTGGGCATAGTGGACGAGGTGGTAGGGAGGGTGGCGCTACTGGTTCCAGTGGCCTGCAGGTCCTTGTACTCTCTGTGAATCAGGAGTGCGGCAAAAGCGACGGCGATCAGGAACAGGATAAGCAGCAGTACACCCAAGACGTGGTTGCTCCGCCGTTTTCCGGCATACGGCGCAATGGCTCCATGTTTGGCATTGGCTCCCACCGGAGACCCGCCCTCTCCGCCTCCCAGATACGCACCACATACGGAGCAGAAAAGTCGATCCTGGCGGTTTCGCGCACCGCATTCAACGCACTTGATGCCTCGTTCAGGTGCCATGGTTTCGTGCCCATCTCCCTTGCAGCGTTGTCCTATGCCGTTACGTCTCCACGGGATTGTGCTTCCCTGTAAAGTATCAGAATTTTCCCAGCAGGCCTGCTGGGGTAACGCTCTGTTACTATTTGCTTACAATCTTATCCGGAGGGCCAATTGGCACCAGATTGCTCCAATGACGGTTTGTCGGCCGTTTGTCTGTTCATAGATCTCGAGCAGCAGAGAGCGTTTACGGCGGGGCTCAATGAGTCGCGGATCCGTTTCCTAGGCGGCCGGGGCTTGGGTGTTCAACTGGTTGCTGAGCATGGCTCTCCCCAACTTCCCCCTTTGGATACACGTCAACCCTTCGTGTTGGCGGCCGGTCCGCTGACCGGCACCACGGCTCCGAGCTCAGGGCGTTTTGCGGCAGTGGGAATCTCTCCCCTGACGGGGACCATATTCGATGGCAATGGGGGCGGCCGATTTGGGGTCCGGTTGCGTCGGGCGGGAGTGGACGCGGTGGTTCTCACGGGGCGCGCGGCCCAATGGAGCGTTGTGGTTGTGGATGGTCGCAAAGCCGCCGGCGTAGCCGAGGTTCCCAATATGCGCATGGTGGCGCTCCGGTCCTTATGGCCGGAAGTGGACCCTGAGGATGTGGATTTGACGGCCTCCAGGCTCAAAGCCGGCCTGCGGGCGCGATTAGGCCCGCAGTTCAGCTTTCTGTTTCCGGGAGTGGCGGGTCGGAATGGCTCTCTCCTTGGCTCGATACGCACCGACGACCATCACAATTTGGGGCGTGGTGGTTTGGGAGCGGCACTTGCGGCCAAGCGCGTATTGGCTGTGGCCGTTGCCGGAGATGTTGACCTGAACCCCGCAAATCCCGAAGATTTTTCTTTCATCACGTACGAAGCTCGCAAGCTGATGGAGTCCAACCCGGTGCTGATGCGGGCTCTGCCTCTGTTCGGGACGGCCGTTTTTGTGAAATTGGTCAATCAGGCGGGCGCTCTCCCGGTTCGCAACTTTCAGGACTCTCACTGGGATGGGGCGGAGGCGGTCTCGGGCGAGGCTCTGCGCGAGCATATGGTAGAGAGACGGAGTGGATGTTTCGGGTGCCGGGTGCGCTGCATGGGCCGGGTGGGTGTAGGCCTGGCTGCGTCGTCAGGTCCCGAATACGAGACCGTGTGGGCCTTCGGTCCCGATTGCGGTATCGATGATCTTGCGGTTATTCAGCAGGCCAATAGTCTCTGCGACGAGTTAGGGCTGGACACCATATCGGCGGGCGCCACTGTGGCCTGCGCCATGGAGATGTCGGAGAAGGGGATTCTGGGGCGCGCCATCTCCTTTGGAGACGGCGCGCGTCTGTTGGATTTACTCGGACAGATGGGCCGAATGGAGGGATTTGGAGCCGATTTGGCGCAGGGATCTGCCCGCTTTGCCGAAGAGTGGGGTTACCCGGAACTGGCTATGCAGGTGAAGAAGCTCGAAATGCCTGCTTACGATCCGCGTGGCATGGTGGGGCAGGGGCTGGGATACGCAACGTCAAATCGCGGTGCGTGCCACCTGCGTGGCAACATGCTGGGTCCCGAAATCCTGGGCATACCAAAGCTGGTGGATCGCTACGCCACCCGCGGCAAAGGTGGTCTTCTGATCGGCCTTCAACACATGGCGGCCGTGTTCGACTCTGTAGGCGTGTGCAAGTTTGCGGGGTTCGGCTTCGGCGAGGAAGTGATGGCGCGCCTTCTGTCTGCGGTGTGGGGCACCGAGATCAGTATCCAGGACGTGCTTCTTGCCGGTGAACGTGTGTGGAACCTGGAGCGACTGTGGAATGTGGCCGCAGGATTTGGACGAGCGGATGACAGGCTTCCCTCCCGGTTGCTGAACGAGCCTGTGGAGACGGGCCCTTCGGCCGGCCGCGTGGTGGATTTGGAGCCCATGCTCGACGAGTATTACCGTGCACGTGACTGGGACACCGAGGGTCGTCCGTCTACGGCCAAGATAGACGCTCTGGGATTGACGGAGTCGGCGCGACGTCTATTGCACGGGTCGCCTACCGATGATGGCACTGCGTCGGGGGTGACGGACGCCGAGACGCCGAAGAGAGGCACATCGGATCCCACTCCTGGTTCGGGTAGAAAGAGGAGGCGACATCTACGAGCAATTTGAACAGATAGGTCGAGATTGTTTTGTGGCCGGACTGGTTAGCTCTCATGCCGGCAACATGTCGGTACGAATAGGTGATCGCTTAGTCATCACACGGCGGGGGTCCATGCTTGGTCGTCTGCGCCCAGGCGACTTGGTCGAGACCGGTCTGTTTCGAGACGATTCGGGAATTGCGCTGGCCTCAAGCGAGATTGTGGTCCACCGGGCGATCTACGCTGCCACGTCGGCTCAGGCCGTTTTGCATACCCACCCACCCTACGGGATCGTGCTTTCACTGGAGCAGGACGAGATTGTTCCGGTGGACTCGGAGGGCTCCTATCTTCTTCACCGTGTGCCGGTGGTGGCGGCCGAAAAGACCATCGGGTCGAAGGAAATGGCGGAGTTGCTGAGTGCCGCCCTCACGCGTTATAAGCTGTGCATGCTTCGCGGACACGGATTGTTCGCTACGGGGCATATGCTGGAGGAGGCGTATCAGTGGACCAGTGCGTTCGAGGCTTCGGCGCGGATTGCGTATCTGGTGCGTGCGGTAGGCATCGAGCCGATAGAGTATCGTCACAAAAGTGAGAGGTATAAGGGCTGGTGAACGTGCAACGCGTGCTCAACAGCGGTTCGCCGTACGTGCGCCTGGCGGCGGTGGCACTTATCGAGCGCGGGTGCCGGTGGTTGTTGGTACGTGTGCCCGACGAGCTGGTCTCGGCCTACATGGGAGGGGAGGCTCCGCCCGGCGGCGTTTGGGCGCCGCCGGGCGGCAGGCTGGAGGGCGATGAGACGCTGGAAGGCGCTCTCGTGCGGGAGATGAGGGAGGAATTGGCGCTGGAGGTGGAGACGGCCGGTCCTTGCCACGCATATCTCACAATCCACAAAGGCGAGAGGCTGTTGGCGGTGACCATGGCTTGTCGCGTGCCGGGCACCGCGGAAATCTCACCCATACTCGACCCAGCGGAGGCTGTGGATTGGCGCTGGATGTCAACGGAAGAGTGGCTGGCATGCTCTGTGCAGGGAGGAACTCCCTGGCGCAGGAACGATATCGTGAGATCTACGACTCTGGCCCTGCGTTTGTGGAAGCTTGTGGATGAAGGAGGAGTCACGTGACCCGCGAAGAAGCTGTGACACTGGTCAAAGAAAGAGTGCAAAATGAAAATCTGGTGCGGCACATGCTTGCTACTGAAGCAATCATGGCCGACCTGGCGGATCGTCTGGGTGGGAATCGTGACACATGGGCTATGGCCGGCCTCCTTCATGACCTGGACGTGGAGGAGACGGCGGACCGCATGGATGTGCATGGGCTGCGGAGTGTGGAGTGGTTGCAGGAAGCCGGGTTTCAGGATACCGAGGTTCTTCAGGCCGTCCGCGCTCACAATCCCGAAAACGGCACAGTAGCCGGATGTCTGCTTGATCAGGTGATTGTCGCGGCGGATCCGCTGTCGGGTTTGATAACGGCGGCTGCGTTGATACGTCCGGAGAAGAAGCTGGAACTGGTGTCGTTGAAAAGTCTTAAGAAGCGTTTCAGGGAGCCGGCTTTTGCAAGAGGAGCCAACAGGGAAGGGATTGCCACCTGTGAGCAATTTGGTCTCTCTTTGGAGGAGTTCTTAAGTATTGGTTTGGCGGCGATGCAGCGTATTGCTCCCGAGCTGGGTCTGTAGGCATGAAGTCTGGCGGAGAGCCTGAGCAGGAAATAGCGGGCATGGTGGCCAAAGAGGATATGCGGCGCTGGGGATCATGGATATATGATCTTGCGGTAGATGTGTAAAGGAGTTTAGTGTCGGCGATACTTCGCAAACTGGGGTGGTTCTGGTGGGGCATGATTGCCCTGGGTGTCGTAGTGCTGGTATGCGGAGTCTTCCTTGTCGTGCAGTACGCAACCGCGGCCTCTGTAGGCGAGCTGACTCCGGCCGACGGAGCCGTTGTGGCGCACTCGGATGTGGAGATTGCGGTGGGTCTGCCCGGATTCGTGCCGGGAGACGCGCAGTTGGAGTTGCTACTGGATGGGGAGCCGGTGGACCCGAGCCTGCTACGATTGGCGCCGGACTTGGTTTCCACCTCGGCTGAGCTGGCGGATGGTCGTCATGTGGCGAGCATCCATTACAGCTCCACCAATGCTTTTTCCAGCCGACTGGTGTGCCGTTGGGCATTTATTGTTGATACCACACCCCCCGTGATCAGCGTGGTGGAGCCGTCGCCGCACCAGCGTTTTTCGATGAACCCCTCACCGTTCCGAGTAGAGCTCGACGAGCCGGCGCTGGTGACGCTCACGGTGGATGGGGTGGATGTGCCACTGACACAGGGCGAGAATTCGGCGTTCACCTCCCTTGCCCTTGCTGAGGGCATGCACGACATGCGCGTGCAGGCCGTCGACGGAGTCGGCAACTCGAGCGATATGGAATGGAAATGCTTTGCCGATTATCAACCGCCGCGTATGGAGATGCACGGGGAACCGGCGGATAGGGTCAAAGATACATCCGTCGTCGTCGAGTTCACGGTTCACGACAACATCCCCAGGGGTCTCTCGGTCTTTGCAACCCTCGACGAGACACCTCTTCCTATTCAAGACGTTGCACTCGCGGAAGGTCTGAGTGAAGCTGCGGCGCGAAGCTACAGGGTGGATACGGGCGAAATATCCGAAGGTCTGCATACACTCATTATTACCGCCAAAGACTGGGGTGATCACACCGCTACATACTCCAAGATGTTCACAGTGGACTCCACCGGACTCTTTGGGGCCAGGTCCATGAGACACGGTGCCATCGGCGAGGATGTGCGTCAGCTCCAGAGACTGCTTAAGGACCAAGGTTTCTACAAAGATGAGATCAACGGCTACTTCGACGGCGCCACGGTAGCGGCGGTCAGAGCCTATCGATTGGAGCGCGGGCTCCCAGACGCCGCCGGCGTGGATATGGACATGCTGCGGGCTTTGGTTGGGCGTATTGTGATCGATCGCTCGGATTGCACGCTGACCCTGTACGATGAGAAGGGTGTGGTCAAGAATTACAGTTGCGCAGTGGGCATGGCGGCTTACCCCACGCCGCTTGGTAGCTTCCAGATCATAAACAAGATCTACCATCCCACTTGGTCTCCACCGCCTTCGCCTTGGGCGGAGAAGCTGGAACCCGTGCCCCCGGGAGTGGGTAACCCGCTGGGGACGCGGTGGATGGGTTTGACCGCACCGTATGTGGGTATCCACGGCACCTACGAGAGCTGGTCCATCGGTAGATGGGCATCTCATGGTTGTATTCGCATGTACATTTCCGACGTAGAGGAGCTGTTTGAGTTGGTACACATCGGCACTCCGGTGGACATAGTCCGATGACGGCCACGGTGTTGGGAGTAGATATTGGAGGCACCAAAGTGGCTCTGGGCCGGGTCAATCGGGACGGGCGCATCCTAGGAGAGGTGCACTCATACGATCACGGTGTGCGACATGAAGATGAGCTACTGGCTGTTCTGCGTGCTCGTATCGGTAGGATGCTGGGGCGCTCCAAAAACGGTGATGCACAGCCGGTTAAAGCCATAGGAGTGGCGTGTGCAGGTACGGTAAACCAGGGCGCCGGCGTTGTGGTGCAGTCACCCAACCTGCCCTTGGTGGACACAAAACTCCGGGCGTTTGTCGAAAACGAGTTCGGTTTGCCGACCACACTAGAGAACGACGTCAACGCTGCACTTTGGGCCGAGAGGAAACTAGGGGCGGCTCGCGGTGTGGAACACGCGTTGATGCTGACTCTGGGTACAGGGCTCGGGGGTGCATTGCTGCTGGACGGCCGTTTGTACAGGGGCGCTCAGGGTGCGGCGGGAGAAGTAGGGCATATCATCGTGGACCAGTACGGCGAGAGCTGCCGCTGCGGTCTACGGGGGTGCCTGGAGGCCTACGTGGCGGCTCCGGCGTTTGAACGCATAGGTTTTAGGACGGTGGGTCTGTTTGAGCGGGGTGCCTTCACGGGCGAGCTGATCGGCAGGCTCGCGGTGGAGGGAAGTGCGGCCGCAAAGCAGGCGCTCGATGAGATCGGTTCTTGGCTGGGCGTGGGCATTTCCAATCTCACCAACATTCTCAATCCGGAAGTGGTTATAGTAGGAGGCGGTCTCAGTCAATTGGGCGATCTACTCCTGGAACCGGCCAGAAAGACGGTCCGCGAGTACGCGCTGAGACCGGGCAGAGATCTCGTTCGTATTGTGCAGGCTGAACTGGGACCTGCCGCCGGCGTGGTGGGCGCTGCCTTGCTGGTCTGGGACGCCGGCGCCTCCGGATTGGTCTAAGTTTGGCTTAAGTTTGAGTCGGCGAAGTGCGGCTGGGTGCCTGATCCGGGCCGTGTCGCGTGCGACTGTGGCGCTGGGCTCGATGTTATGCTGGATGCATGCTCTTTGTGTGCGCCACACCCATCGGTAACCTGGGGGACGTGAGCCGCCGTTTGCTGGACACGTTGGCGACCGTTCAGTACATTGCCTGCGAAGACACACGGCATACGCTGAAGCTACTCACGCACTACGCAATCAAGGGCCCCCGCCTCATTAGTCTCCACGAGCACAACGAGACACAGAGGGTCGAGGAGCTACTCCCCCTCCTGCGCGAGGGAGCAGATATTGCTCTGGTCTCCGACGCAGGTACACCGCTGATCTCCGATCCCGGCTATGAGCTTATCCGTGCGTGCCGGAAGGAGGGGATTGCGGTCACGGCCATACCCGGTGCGTCCGCAGCGGTGGTTGCTCTGGTTCTATCGGGGCTGCCGGTGGATCGCGTGCTCTTCACAGGCTTTCTGCCCCGGCGCCATGATCAGCTGGAGGAGTTGTTGGATGATGCATCACGTGTGCAGGCGACGCTCGTGGCTTTTGAGTCACCTAGGCGGGTGCGGGGCACTTTGGGGGTGCTCGCCGAGTCTGCGTGCGAGGTGGAGGTTGCTATGTGTCGCGAACTGACTAAGGTGCACGAAGAGGTGATCGTTGGTTCACCCGGAGAAGTGGCGGCACGTATGCCGGAGCGGGTGCGTGGAGAGATCGTGCTGGTTGTGAGAGTGCTCAAGGAGGCGCTCCTTCCCTTGCCACAGGACCCGGCGGATGAGGAATCCTATGTGCATGACTTATTGCGTGATCAGCTACATACAAAAGATATTGCACAACGTTTGGCCGAGCGGTTGGGATGTTCCAGGAGTGCGGCCTACAGACGCGTGCTGGAGATCCGCAAGAAATGGGCGGGCACGACGCGGGTAACCAACAAGATCAAAGACTGATCCCGTATCGAGGTATGCACTGGGGATACAGTGTGCTGCGGTCGCGGAGATCTCATCTGCTAGAATAGCCGAGGTTTTAACCGGTAAAATGCGCGATTTCGGGTGTCGCCCATGGGTAAGTTCTTCATCACTACTCCTATCTATTATGTCAACGATGTGCCGCATATCGGGCACGCGTACACCACGGCAGCGGCCGATGTCTTGGCCCGCTTTCATCGTCAGCTGGGGGATGACGTATTCTTCCTGACCGGTACTGACGAACACGGCAACAAAGTGGAGCAGGCTGCAGTGGAGCGCGGTCTCACTCCGTGGCAGCACGCCGATGAGATGGTTGTGAAGTTCAAGGAGGTGGCAGAGAAGGTCAATGCCACCAATGACTTCTTCATTAGAACCACAGACCCTCAACATGAAGCATATGTTCAGGCTTTTCTGCAGAAGGTCTATGATCGCGGCGATATCTACGAAAACACGTACACGGGGCTCTACTGCTCTGCCTGCGAGGCCTACTATACGGAAGATAATCTCGTGGACGGGCTGTGTCCCGATCACGGTACTCCTCCGGTTCATATGGAGGAAAAGAACTACTTCTTCAAGCTGTCTGCGTATCAGGACCGGCTGGCCCGGCACTACAAGGAGCATCCGGATTTCATACAGCCGAGACATCGTTATAACGAAGCACTCTCGTTCATCGAGCAGGGGCTTGCGGACATTTCCATCAGCCGCGCCACCCTGAAATGGGGCATCCCTGTGCCGTGGGATGAGTCCCAGGTGGTGTACGTTTGGGTGGACGCTCTGATTAATTACCCCAGCGCCCTCTCCTATGCTCGGGATGAAGATCTGACATCGCGATTTTGGCCGCCCAGTTGCCATCTCATGGCGCAAGACATTCTCAAGTTCCATGGGATTATTTGGCCGGCGCTGCTGATGTCGGCGGGTTATGAGTTGCCGGAGCACCTGTTCATCCACGGTTACCTCAAGCTGGGTGGCGAGAAGATATCCAAGACCCGCGGTAACGTCATGGATCCATTCCCGCTCATTGAACAATATGGGGCGGACCCATTCCGTTTCTACTGTCTGCGCGAGGTGAGCTTCGGTCAGGATGGAGTGGTGGGCGAGGATGGCTTCAAGAGCCGCTACAATGCTGAACTGGCCAACGAGCTGGGAAATCTGCTTTCGCGCACGGTGTCCATGGTGAGTAAGTATCGTGACGCTGCCGTGCCGGCCCCGTCGGGGCCTGCGGAGGCCTCGCCGCTGGCGGCCGAGGCCGCGGCGGCAATTGATGTGGCGTACGCTTCGTTGCAGGACTTCAATCTGAGCGGCGGACTCGAAGGAATCTGGACCTTCGTGCGTCGCCTGAACCGCTTCGTGGAGGAGCGGGCGCCATGGAAGCAGGCCAAGGCTGGGGAAAATGTGGCGCTGAACGATACGCTGTGGAACTTGGCCGAGGGTCTGCGTCTTCTGGCTGTGCTGCTGCACGCGTATATGCCCTCCACCAGCGAGGCCATTCTGGAGCGCCTCTCTATTGAATCGGGCACGACGACGGTGAAGTGGGACCAAGCCAGATGGGGCCTGCTCGAGCCCGGAACCGTACTGATGGTAGGCCCGCCGCTCTTTCCGCGGATCGAGGTGTGATGGACGTGATCCACGGGGTGGGCGGAAGTAACCGGCTATGCTGATCGACACCCACACCCATCTCGATCGCAGCAGGCAGTTGGTGGATGCGCAACTGGCCGAAGCGGAGGCCTGCGATGTGCGTCTGATGGTGCAGTCCGGGACGGATCTGAAGAGCTCGCGTACGGCCGTGTCCATGGCCGAGGTGTATCCAGGCGTGTTTGCCACCGTAGGCATTCATCCGCACAATGCAGCCGCAACCACTTCTCAGGACATTGCAGGACTGCGCGATTTGGCCCGCAATCCAAAAGTGGTGGGCGTGGGAGAGACGGGTTTAGATTTCTATCGCAATCGCTCCCCGTGGGCCGACCAAGAGCGGGTCTTTTTGGCACAGATCGAATTGGCCCGTCAGCTGGATCTACCCTTGGTAATTCACACGCGTGATGCCGATGCACGCAGTGTTCCTCTACTTCGGGAGCACGCCGCGGGGCTCAATGTCATACTGCACTGTTTCTCAATGCCGGATAGGGTGGAAGAATTCGCGGAGTTGGGTTGGTATATGAGCTTTGCCGGTAACGTCACCTACAAGAAGTCTGTTGAGTTGCAGGAAGCTGCACGTCAGGTGCCTGCTGAACTTATACTGGTGGAGACCGATGCTCCCTATCTCACTCCCGTGCCTTTGCGTGGGCGGCCTAATACGTCGGCCTATGTTGTCCACACTTATCGCTTTCTGGCAGAGCTGCGTCATACTACGGTGGTGAAGTTGGCCGAGCTGGTATTGGATAACGCCGCCACAGCGTTTCCCCGCCTGCAGGTTGACGCGATTTGATGGACGGCGCCGTGCATCCCGGGTCGTCCGGTCGATCCGGAGGCCGGGATCCCAGACAGATATCCGTTGCGCGGCTGGCCGAATTCGGCCATGTACCGCGACGCAGTCTGGGTCAGAACTTCCTTGTGGACGATAACGTCATCCGGGTCATTCTGGCAAGGTTGGGGTGCGAGAAGGATGATGTGGTGATAGAAGTGGGAGCTGGTATGGGGGTGCTCACCAAAGCATTGGTGGCGGTGGCCGGCCACGTGCACGCCTTCGAGATCGACGACAAACTTCTGGACCCATTGCGGGCCTCCCTGGAGGGTCCGCAGGGCATGCCGGCCAACCTGACGTTGCACATGGAGGATGTGTTGAATGCCGACATGGGAACGCTGGAGCCGCCGCCCACACTGTGTGCCAGTAATCTGCCGTACTCCATTGCTGCTCCCTTCCTGGCGGAAGCAGTGTGTCACCTTCCGAGTGTTCGTCGTTACGTCGTTATGTCACAACGTGAAGTGGCGGAACGGCTGGTTGCACGTTCCGGTGGCAAAACCTATGGGTCCATCTCAGTGTGGATGCGTCTGCACACTCGGGTTGTAGAGACGAGGCCTCTATCGAGAACCATCTTCCGACCCATACCACGAGTAGATTCCACTCTACTGACACTGGACCGTCGTGTAGAGGACGAGCTGGTTGAGAGGGAGCCGCAGCTGGTGCGGTCGGTGATTGATATGGCCTTCAGTAGTCGTAGGAAGACGTGGGTGAACGCAGTGGCCGCCGCCACCGGCCTCCCCAAGGAGGCGGTGGCGGCGGCGGGCGCGGAGGCAGGGCTGGCGCCCTGCCTCCGCGCCGAACAGCTCGAGCCGCAGCAATACCTGGCCCTCTCTCGCGCGTTTCTGGACAGGGGGTGGCAGTCTGCTGCTGCGCGTTCCACCGCATATCGTCCCTCACCAAAGAGGGCAAGATGAATATCCGGCGACTCATAGCGCCGGCCAAGGTCAATCTGGCTTTGTTGGTGGGCCCTCTGCAGCCGGATGGCTATCACCCCATCATGTCGGTCATGGTCCCTCTGGAGCTGGGAGACGAACTCGAAGTGGAACTTGTCGTCCTACCAACGGGGAGAGGCCGGGGGGCGGAGATCGGCAGGAGAGGGGAGCGGGCAGTCGGGGTCAGCGTGACCTGTGCGGGTGTAGCGGATGGAGAGAATTTGGTGGATAGGGCGCTCGGCCTGCTGGAGGAGGAATCGGGTTGGCGTTTGGAGGGTTCAGTTGCGATCCACAAGCGCATACCTGTAGCCGCGGGGTTGGGTGGGGGCAGTTCGGATGCCGCGACGGCGTTGAGGGCAGGGGCCGCAGCATTGGAGACCGCCGGAGGTCCTGTGTTGGAACTGCACAGGCTCGCGGAATTGGGGTTCAAGCTGGGAGCGGACGTTCCATTCTTCCTGACGTGTGGGTCGCAGATGGCCTGCGGACGCGGCGAGCAGTTGGAATCGTTTCCTCTACCCCCCCTGTCGTTGGTGCTGGTGTTGCCCAAAGAGCTGCTGAGTACGGGAGCCGTGTATTCCGAGTATGACGAGATGGTCGAGATTGAATCGGGCGCAGAGTTTGTCGCTCGGGCGGAAGGCGCCCGTGTTGCATGGCATCGTGTTCAAACCGAGTGGATTGAAGGCAACCTGGGCGAGGAAGACCTGTTGCTGCGGGTGGCCGCACTGGCGGCGAATGATCTGGAGCAGGCGGCGGTTCGGATGGTTCCCGCGATGGGCCGGCGACGCAAGGACTTGGAGGATGCGGGAGCTCTTGCGACTTTGATGAGCGGCTCGGGTCCCACTATATTTGGTATCTTTCCAAATCACGCGGCGGCGGCGCAGGCTGCCGCAGAGCTCATTGCGCGCGGGCACAGAGCGGTTGTTACCAGGACGAGAGCGCTTTCCGCCAACCCAACGGTTGCGCTGCCTTGACGGCCTCCAGCCCTCAGCCTATACTCGTTTGGGCGCCGAACCCGATTCGGCGCGACGCAACGCTGGGGCGTCGCCAAGCGGTAAGGCAACGGGTTTTGGTCCCGTCATGCGGAGGTTCGAATCCTTCCGCCCCAGCTTCCTCCACCAACTCCGGACGCATGTGACATCCTCCTCCCTCACCAACACTGCAGCAAGCCCGACCGTCGCGGCCGTGGTGGTGCTGGCTGCCGGTCTCGGAACCAGGATGAAGCCCGGCCTTCCCAAGGTGCTCCACCCTGTCTGTGGTCTTCCTCTTCTACGACACGTGCTCCGAGCTACGGAAGCCATGGGCGCGCCTCAGACCGTGGTCGTGCTCGGCCATGGTCATGAACAGGTGGAACCTTATCTGCCGGAGGGCTGTACGGTTGCCATTCAGCGTTCACCGTTGGGCACAGGACACGCCCTCCTCTCGGCTGCCGCGATGCTGCCGGAGGAAGCGGTGCTGGTGTTGCCCGGCGATACTCCTCTGCTCACCTCGGGGGTGTTGCTGGCCCTCGCTGAGGGGTATCGTCAGAGCGGCGCCGACGCCACCGTGCTGACCATGGAATTAGCTGATCCCAGCGGCTATGGTCGGGTGATACGTGGTGCCGCGGGAGAGGTGTTGAGAATAGTGGAACATCGAGATGCGGCGCCGGCCGAGTTGGCAGTGAAAGAGGTCAATTCCGGCATGTACATAATGCCGGGAGGACGAACGTTGGATGTTTTGACCCGGGTGGGGACTGCGAATTCTCAGGGCGAGATTTACCTCACCGATGTCGTGGAGAGTTTGGTGACTGAGGGAGCCTTGGTGTCGGCGGTGAAGGCGGCTAATCCGGAAGCCGTGCTTGGCGTCAATACGCGGGTGGAACTGGCTGAGGCCGAGACCATCATGAACCGTCGCATATGTCAGAAGTGGATGCTGGCCGGGGTAACCATAGAGCGGCCTGAATGCACACAGATTCACGTGGATGTGCAAATAGAGCCGGATGTGGTATTGAAGCCGTTCTGCAGCCTACAGGGGCGGACGACTATAGGTCGGGGCACAACGTTGGGCCCCTGCAGTACGCTGATTGATACCATCGTGGGGCGGGATTGCCGTGTGCCGCACTGCTACCTGGAGGGAGCCACCACCGGTGATGCCGTGGAACTTGCGCCCTTCACCGTTAGTAGAGCCGAGCGCTGCGGTTGGGCGGGCGGTTTGTGAGACATTGACCGTTGAGCCAAGGACGGATGCGTAACAACCGGGGCTTCGTCGTCGGGAAAGAAGGCGGAGTCGGTCCAAAAGAGGAGTTGGTATGCAGGTTGGAATGATCACCACGCAACCGAGTGAATCACCCTTGATGGTTTTCTCCGGACGGGGAAATCCCGAACTCAGTGCAAAGATTGCGGATCACCTGGGCCTTCCCTTGGGTGGGGTGAACATCCAGACCTTCGCCGACGGCGAGATCTACTGCAATTATGAGGACAGCATCCGAGGCTCCGATGTCTTCATTGTGCAGCCCACCTGTCGTCCGGTGAACGAGAACCTCATGGAGCTGCTGATTATGACGCAGGCCGCTCGGTTGGCCTCGGCACGGCGTATCACCGCGGTGGTGCCCTGGTATGGGTACTCGCGTCAAGACAAAAAGAGCCAGCCCCGCGAGCCCATAACGGCCAAGCTTGTGGCTGATCTGCTCGCCACTGCCGGCGTGGACCGAGTGCTCACCATGGATTTGCATGCCGGCCAGTTGCAGGGTTTCTTCAACGTACCCTGCGATCATATGACTGCGGTACCCATGTTGGCCGACTACTTTTGCTTCAAGGGCGCCGAGGACATTGTGATGGTGGCCCCGGACGCCGGAGGGGTGAAGACGGCCAAGCGTTGCGCCGATCGCCTGGGCGCATCTCTTGCCATCCTCAGCAAGCTACGGCCGGCGCACAACGTCTCCCGGGTATTGGGTGTGATAGGTGAGGTTGAAGGTAAGACTGCCATTATGGTAGACGACATCATCGATACTGCCGGCACGCTCTGCAACGGGGCGGAGGTGCTCATGGAGAACGGGGCCAAGGAGGTCTACGCGGCGGCTACACACCCTGTTCTGTCGGACCCGGCCTACGAACGTGTGGCGGAATCCCCGATCAAGGAGTTGGTTGTAACAGACACCATCCCGCTGCGGTCGGGCAAAGATCACACCAAGATCGTGGTTCTCTCCACAGCCCAGATCTTGGCCGACACCATCAAAAATGTGTATCTCCATGAGTCGGTGAGCGACCTGTTTCAGGGAGAAAACCAACTGTTCTAGACGATGAGACGGCCGTCGCGCACGGCGCTTTCGCTAACGAGACGCCAGGTTTACGAGAACATATGAATCGTCTCCGGCTAATTGCAGCCTTGGGTAATCCCGGGGCTCGATACCGTACTCACAGGCACAGTGTTGGGTTCATGGTGGCTGAAGAGCTGACCCGTCGGCATGGTTGGGGGCCATTGCGCAACAGGTTCTCCGGTCTCACGGCGGAAGGCAGGCTGGAGGGGGTCCCTGTAATGCTGCTTCTTCCGCAGACTTATATGAACCTGTCGGGAAACTCCGTGGCCAAAGCCGCTCGATTCCACAAGATCGCTGTGGACGACATCATAGCCATCCATGACGAGGTGGAACTTCCTTTCGGTACCATTCGGCTCAAGCAGGGTGGAGGGCTTGGAGGGCATAACGGGCTGCGCAGTCTGGAGAAGGCCCTGGGTTCGCGAGAGTTCTGGAGGGTGAGGGTGGGAGTAGGGCGACCGCCTCATCCCGCTATGGATCTGGCAGATTTTGTTCTCAGCCCCTTCACCGAGCCGTCGAACCTGGTGGAGGCGGCGGTGAACGGTGCGGCGGATCTGACCGAGCAGTGGATCATGGATCTCGCCGGCGACGGCGTCTCTCTGTCAATCAACGGGTCGCCCTCATCGGCAACCTCCAACCCTTCATCGTGACATGCCTTGGCTGACTGATTTGCTGGATGAGCTGGAGGCTTTCCGGGAGCTTGTGGAACAGTCACGGGCGGGTCGCGGAGTGCTTTCCTCGCCCAGTTTCCTTCACCCATTTCTGATTGCCGGACTCTTGGCCGATTCGGCCTACCGGGGGAAATCGGTGCTGGTGGTGACGCCGTCGGAGCAGGGGGCCGAGGATCTGGCCCGTGAATTGTCTCTGTATCTGCCCAAAAGATCGATTCTGCGTCTGCCGTCTCGCGATGTTTGGTACGGACCACAGGCGGAGGTGGCGCCGCGGGTGGTAGGTAGGCGGGCGCGGACTCTAGCAGCCCTGGGCCGTGTCTTCGGCAACGGTGTTCAAGCGGGTTGTGTACCGGTAGTGGTTGCGGGGACCCCCGCTTTGCTTGAGGCCGCGCGCCCTGGAGCCGGGACCCCTTTCAGTCTGGAGACCGGATCGACACGTGACATTGAAAGTCTGCTGTATGCCCTGGTTGAGCTGGGGTATAAGCGTGAGGATCAGGTTGAGGATCCGGGTGATTTTGCGGTGCGCGGAGGTCTTATCGATATCTTTCCCAGCACGGAAGCCACACCGGTTCGTGTAGAATTCTGGGGCGACGAGATCGAGAGCATACGCAGTTTCTCCGTCTACACTCAGCGCTCTTTGGGATCGCGTAATGAGGTGGACATATGGGCGGCCCAAGAGGATGCGGAGGCAGAGCCGCGGGGGCTGCCGTCACTGCTTCCTCAGGGGACGCATCTGATCATTGCGGAGCCACAACGGTCCGGTGTGGCGGCGGCCGCCTTCACGGCCGGTCTGGACGATGTGTACGACACCGACGATCCGCGACGGGCCCTGTACCTGACGTGGGACGGGGTGCGGGAGGCGTTGGTCGATCACAGCAGGACATTGCTGCAGGGCGGAGGCGAGGCGCCCTTCACTCTGCGCGGCACGACGGGCGATCTTCCCGTCACCAATTTGCCCGAAGCCGAGGAAGCCGTACGCCGCTTGGTGGCCGATGGCTTTAGAGTGGCTGTAGCCTTTGAGTTGCGTGCGGAGGCTGAGCGGGCCGAATATATCCTGGTGCGGGCCGGGGGCAGGCTGGGCGAGGGCCTGGAGATATCGGAAAAACCGGGGCTGACGTACATGCCGGTGGCCCTGCGGCGCCACTTTCTGCTGCCGGATCTCAAGCTGGCCCTCCTTACCGACAACCAGATTTTTCCCAAACGCCGCAAGGCCACCGCCGAGCGACGTCTGGTAGTGGGTGCGGAGTTGTCGTCGTTCCGCGATCTGCGCCGAGGTGACCATATCGTCCACGAAGATCACGGAGTCGGGCGGTTCGAAGGTATCTCCACGCGTACGGTGGCAGGTATCACCCGCGATTATCTGGATCTGGCCTTCCGCGATCAGGACATGCTGTACATTCCCCACGACCAGATCGGCAAAGTCAGCCGCTATGTGGGAGCCACGGGTGCGGCTCCGACACTGTCGAAGCTGGGGGGCAAGGCCTGGGATCAGCTGAAGAACCGCGCCCGCCGAGCCGTACGCGAATTGGCGGGAGAGTTGCTGCATCTCTATGCACTTCGGCAGACGGCGGTAGGCTATGTCTTCGCTGAGGATGGTGACTGGCAACGCCGTTTCGAAAGTGCATTTCCCTATCAGGAAACTCCCGATCAGTTGACGGCTATTGACGTCGTCAAAGATGACATGGAGTCCGCTCACCCCATGGATCGCCTGATCTGCGGCGATGTGGGTTACGGCAAGACGGAGGTGGCGCTTCGCGCCGCTTTCAAGGCCGTTATGGACGGGCGGCAGGTAATGATGCTGGTTCCTACCACCATTCTGGCGCAGCAGCACTACGGTACGTTTCGCGAGCGCTTTGCCGACTTCCCGGTTGAGGTGGACATGCTGTCGCGCTTTCGGAGTTCCGCTGAGCAGAAGAAGGTGCTGAAGGAATTCGAGGCCGGGCGCCTGGATGTGGTGATCGGTACGCATCGACTGCTGTCGCAGGACGTGAAGCCCAAGAACTTGGGTCTGGTGATAGTGGACGAGGAACAGCGTTTCGGCGTGGCGCAGAAAGAGACGCTTAGGCGGCTCAAGCTGAAGGTGGACGTGCTTACGCTGTCGGCCACACCCATTCCGCGGACGCTGCAGATGTCGTTGGCAGGGGTGCGCGACATCACGGTGATAGAGACCCCGCCCCGCGACCGCCATCCCATTCAAACCTACGTGGGCATGTACGATTCCGAGATAGTCAAGCGGGCCATAGATCATGAGGTGAAGCGTGGCGGCCAGGTGTTCTATCTGCACAACCGCGTGGAAACCATTAAGCGGGCGGCCGCGCAACTGGCCGAACTGATGCCGCACATCCGCTTCGGGGTGGCGCACGGCCGGATGAAAGAGCAGGTACTGGAGGGTGCCATGCTCGAGTTTCTGCGGGGCAACGTTGATGTCCTGGTAACCACCACCATCATCGAGAGCGGTCTGGACATGCCCAATGTCAATACGCTGATCGTGGAGCGGGCGGATCTGTTGGGTTTGGCGCAGCTCTATCAGATCCGGGGACGCATCGGGCGCTCCAGCCGTGTGGCCCACGCTTTTCTCTTCCACCCCGACGAGGCGCAGCTGACGGGTGAGGCCGTCGCCCGCCTGTCCACTCTCTCCGATTACACTGAGCTGGGTTCAGGGTTCAAGATCGCCCTGCGCGACCTGGAAATCCGCGGTGCCGGCAATCTGTTGGGAGATGAGCAGTCGGGCCATATCGCTGCGGTGGGTTTTGAGATGTATCTCTCCATGCTGCGTGAGACTGTGGAAATGTTGCAGGGTAAAGAGCATGTGGTGGAGAAGGTCCCGCGTATCGATATGGGTATCAGCGCCTACGTTCCCTCCGATTTCATCGGCTACGAGGCCGCCAAGGTGGATCTGCACCGGCGGGTAGCAGGGGCGGAAAACCTTCATGAGCTGGGCGAACTGCGGGACGAATTGCAGGATCGGTTTGGATTGGTACCAGAGCCGGTGGACAACCTTATATTTCTGGGGGAAGTGCGGCTGGGGCTCCAACAGGCGGCGGTCGACGGGTTGGCAGTAAGGGGAAACAAGATCACGGTGAGTGGTTTTCATCCATCGAAAGAAGTCCAGGAACTGCTTCGTGTGTCACGGGAACAGGTGCGGGTCGGCGATCGTCTGTATTCGTATGTCTCGACTTCGGGGATGCTCACTTACACTCACCGCGGCGAAGATTGGGGGCCACGGAAGCTGGTTGAGTTGGTTGTCAATGATATACTCAGCGTCTTGCCCGGCGGTCCTCAAGATGGACGGTATCTGGGGCAGGCCCCTTCCGAGGCGACGTAAGCGTTACTCCCTACGTTGAGCGAGGTTAGTGTGACCAGAAAGCGCGCTGTGCCCGGCATTCTCATTACTTTTCTATTGTTTGGCGTTCTTGTGGCAGGGTTGGCAGGATGCACCAAGGCCGGCGAACTCCCTAAAGACGCCGTGGCCATGATCGGCCAGAACATCATTACGCAGGCTCAGTTTGACACCCGTATGGCCGAGATTGAGAAGCAGTACGGAGGCCAGGTGCCCACCAAGGATGGTGACGAAGCCATGTACAAAGAGTTCCAGACTATGGTGCTCAACTACATGGTGGAAGTGGATGTTGTGGCGCAGAGTGCGGCTAAGATGGACATAACAGTGACCGATGATGAGATCCAATCTCAGATCGACGGCATCAAGCAGATGTACATGGACGATGATGCTGCTTTTGAGACGGCTCTGAAAGATCAGAACTTGACGCTGGATTCACTGAAGAAAGCGCTTCGGGAACAGGAGTTGACGCGGAAGGTTTTTGATGCGGTCACCGAAGAAGCCGTCGTGACCCCTGAACAGGTAGAGAATTATTATCACGAACACCAGGAAGATTTCACTGTTCCTGAGTCCCGTTTGACACGACACATTCTCTTCATGCCCAAGAACGCTGATGATTCTGGTGGCGTAGCCACGGATGCCGATTGGGCCACTGCGCTCTCATTGGCCGAAAAGGTGCGTAAGGAGATTGTGGAAGGGGCGGACTTCGCTGAAAAGGCCAAGCAGCATTCGGATGACCCGGGCTCCAAAGACCTGGGAGGCGATCTGGGTGAAGTGCAGAAAGGCACCATGGTCGCCGAGTTTGAAGAGGCCACCTTCACCCTCAAGAAGTTCGACATCTCCGAGCCGATCAAGACGCAGTTCGGATACCATTTGATTCAAGTGACCGATATTACAGATTCTCAAGTGGTGACGCTGGATGAGGTGGAGGATCATATAACTGAGATAGTCCTGCAGCAGGAGCAGAAAAAGATGTGGGATGCTTGGCTGGTTAAAACCAAAGAAGAACTCGGGGTACAGTACAAGCCGGGGTTTGAACTGGTGACCACCACCACGGTTACGACCCTCGTAACTGATCCCGAGACTACCTCCACCACCAAGGAATAGATGGGACTTGTACTCGGAGTTGGTGCCTGAGGCGCAGTTCAGCGACCTTCCCCACCCGGATCGAGTATCAACGGTTGTCTATGTAGGTGGGCAGGGTGGGACCGGGGTGCCGTGGGCGGCAATTGCATATCTGCAGCATTTGGCGGGAGGGCCTGCTGTTGTAGCCACCTGGGACCTTCCCAAAGCCACGCTGGCGGCGGTGAAAGCTGCTGTAGGTGATGCCGTCCGGATGGTTCCGTTGCAGACACTATCCGCATCCGCGGGTGCGGTCCCAGTGCTCTGCGATGTGAATCGGGCACGGGCCGCCGCCGCGCTGTTGGGGGCGGACGAGGGCAACAATATTGGTTTGGTGCCGGCCGGTATCGATCTCACGCGGGAAGCGGTTGTGCACGAACTGGCCCTACTCTACGATCTCATGGCCGTTCTGCGCGCGGAGTGTCCTTGGGATAGAGCGCAAACGCAGGCAAGTATTGTGCGTTATACGCTCGAGGAAACGTATGAGTTGGTAGACGCAGTCAACCAATATCAGGAGGCCGAAGGCGGCTCTGAATCTACGGCCGATACGGATGTCATGGGTGAGCTCGGCGACCTCTTGTTCCAGGTGTATTTCCTTGCAGTGGTGGCGCAGGAGGAGCAGCGCTACGATCTAGGCGAAGTGGCCGCCGGCATCCGTGACAAGCTTGTGCGCCGTCACCCTCATGTTTTTGCTGATATCGACGCCCCCACGGCGGATGACGTGAGGCGAAACTGGGACCAGATCAAGCGCCACACCGAGGGTCGGGAGGGGATATTCCACGAGGTGCCCGAGGCCTTGTCCTCCCCTCTACTGGCCCAGAAGCTACAGAGCAGAGCCGCCGAGGTGGGTTTCGACTGGCCGGACGCTCGGGGACCTTTGCTCAAAGTGGACGAGGAGTTGCAAGAGTTACGCTTGGAGCTTGAGCAGAGCCCGGAAAGTCCGGCTCCAGGAATGGGGGACGAACGCGTAGCAGCGGAACTAGGGGACCTCCTGTTTGCCGTAGTGAACGTGGCACGCAAGCTGAAGGTGGATCCAGAACTGGCCCTCCGCACCGCGTCGAAAAAGTTCCGTGTGCGGGTGGAAGTGGCCGCTGAGTTGGCGGAAGCTGAAGGCCACGTTTGGTCATCCTTGGATCTGAATCGACAGGAAGAGTATTACCAACGTGCCAAGGCCGATCTCGCGTCGTGCGGTGAAACCAAGCGTATATGAGTGCAGACGGCATTGTGCACTGATGCCCGGGTCGATATCATGGGCGCGCCGGTGGCGCAGGATACGGCCCACGGCGCACTTCTCAACGACGTTCCCACACAGCGGGAGGAGAGGCGGATATGACGCTGATCGTCGATATCTACTCGCGGCAAATTCTTGACTCACGCGGCAACCCCACACTTGAAGTTGAGGTGGAACTCGCGTCTGGAGCTACTGGCAGGGCGGCGGCGCCGTCCGGCGCGTCCACCGGTGTACTGGAGGCCGTGGAACTCCGCGATGGAGAAGGCCCGTTCAACGGCAAAGGTGTACTCAAGGCCGTAGAGAACGTGAACGAGATCATCGCCGATGCGCTGCTGGGCATGGACGCTATCAACCAGCGTGAGATCGACCATACCCTCATTGAGTTGGACGGCACGCCCAACAAGGCTAAGCTGGGCGCCAACGGTACCACTGCCACGTCGTTGGCCGTGGCGCGGGCTGCTGCGGAGGCGGTGGATCTTCCGCTGTATCAGTACATCGGTGGCGTGAACGCTCATGTGCTGCCCATACCTCAGTTCAACATCCTCAACGGTGGCAAGCACGCTCCCAATAACGTAGACCTGCAGGAGTTCATGGTCATGCCGGTGGGCGCCGCGAGCTTCCCGGATGCGTTGCGTATGGGCGCTGAGGTATTCCACTCACTCAAGAAGGTCCTGAGTGATCGCGGTTTCGCTACGGGTGTGGGTGACGAAGGCGGCTTCGCACCGGATCTGGCCAGCAATGAGGACGCGGTCAAGGCCATCCTGGAGGCTATAGAGAAGGCCGGATACGAGCCGGGCAAGGATCTCTTCTTGGCCTTCGACCCTGCGGCCAGCAGTTTCTACGACACAGAGAAGAAACTCTATGTGTTGGCCAGCGAGAACCGCTCCCTCGATTACCAGGAGATGGTGGGCTTCTATGCCGACTGGGTTTCCAAATATCCCATCATCAGCATCGAAGACGGTATGGCCGAGGATGACTGGGATGGGTGGACTCTCATCACCAAGACCCTGGGTGACAAGATCCAGATAGTAGGTGACGACGTCTTCGTAACCAACAAGGCGCTTCTGGCCAAGGGTATCGAACGCGGTGTGGCCAACTCCATCCTCATCAAGGTCAATCAGATCGGTACCTTGACGGAGACACTGGACACCATCATGTTGGCTCATCGTGCCGGTTATACCACGGTGATCAGTCACCGCTCGGGCGAGACCGAAGACAGCACCATCGCGGACTTGGCAGTGGCGGTCAACGCGGGGCAGTTGAAGACGGGAGCACCGTCGCGTAGCGAGCGCTTGGCCAAGTACAATCAACTGCTGCGTATTGGCGATGAGCTGGGTGCCGAGGGTGAGTTCTTGGGTATGTCCGCCTTCTACAGCATTAAGTAGTAGCAGAGCCGGTAAGTCCGGAAACGCGATATGGATAGGCGCTGGGGGCCGGGCACAGCCCGGCCCCCAGCGCCGGTGAGGCGGGCCCGCCAGAGCAAACTCTGGCGGGCCCGCCTCCCATATGCGGATCCGCTTTCGCAAACGCGGTAGACTAGCCGTATGGGAAAGCGCTTCACCAAGATCGTAGCTACGCTTGGACCTGCCACGCCTTCGGCTGAAGCAATCGAACAGGTGCTCGCTGCCGGCGTGGATGTGGCGCGGCTCAACATGAGCCACGGCCTGCAGGAAGAGCATGCGCTGCGTATCGCAGCGGTGCGTAGAGCCGAGACCCGTCTATCGCGTCCCATAGCCATTCTTCAAGATTTGGCGGGACCTAAGATCCGGCTGGGGACATTTGCGCCCGGGGGAGTGTCGCTCGTCACCGGCACTGAGGTAACACTGGTGTCGGACGATGGTACGCCGGGAAGTGCCTCACGTATCCCTGTATCGTTATTCAATCTATCGCGATACCTGGAACCCGAGACACGCGTCCTGATCGACGATGGCCGATTGCGGCTGCAGGTCACCGCCATGGTGCCGGAAGGCGCGTTATGTGTGGTGGAAGAGGGCGGTGTGGTTACGGATCGTAAGGGAATCAATCTGCCCGACGTATCGCTGGATCTGCCCCCCTTGGGAGCCAAGGATTTGGATGACTTGGCGTTCGGAGTTAGGCACGGGGTGGACTTTGTTGGGCTGTCTTTTGTGCGCTCAGCGGGCGATATCGATCTCCTTCGTTATCACCTCGCGCAGCTGGGTGGGGCGGCGCGGATAGTGGCTAAGATCGAGAAGCATGAGGCTCTTGATCATATTGACGACATCATCGCGCAGGCCGACGCCGTGATGGTTGCCCGGGGCGATCTAGGCGTGGAGATACCGCCGGAGCTGGTGCCTTCTCGTCAAAAGGAGATAATCCGTAAGACGGTCGCGGCCGGTAAAGAAGTCATCACGGCAACTCAGATGTTGGAGAGCATGGTCAGCAACCCTGTCCCCACGCGGGCGGAGGCCTCAGATGTGGCCAACGCGGTATGGGATGGAACTTCGGCAGTGATGCTGTCCGGGGAGACGGCGAGCGGTTCCTATCCTGTGCAATCGGTTACTACCATGAATCGCATCGTAGAAGCGGCCGAAAAGGATCGCCCCGAAGGACTGGCCGCGTGGAAGGGGCAGAACCTGCCGGTGCGTGAGGGCGGCACGGGCTCTCCGGCGGCGGTATCGCAGGCGATTGCTCGTGCGGCGTGCGAGCTGGCCGCCGGCCTGGAGGCGGCGGCCATAGTTAGCCCCACTCAGACCGGTGCTACGGCGCGTCAGGTGGCCAGGTATCGTCCTTGGATCCACGTGCTGGCCGCCACCCCCAGTCGCGATGTCTGGCGGCATCTGGCCCTTACGTACGGTGTGACGCCCGCCTTCGTTCACCAAGCGGAAGACACCGATGGAACCATCGGCCTGGCGGTGGAGGCGGCTATGGCGCAAGGCGTGGCGGTTTCGGGTGATGTCTTGGTTGTGACCTGTGGCGCGCGGGTGAATTCTCCGGGCACCACCAACCTCATCAAGGTCGAGCGCGCCTGATCCGGCAGGAGGCGCTCCCTGTAGTGACGAACAAAGGCAATATGGCTCAAAGACCGACAGGTAGGCCGACAAGTGTGCCCTCGAAACGGGCTTCTAAGGCGACATCGCGCTCCGGCTCTTCGCGGTCGACTCCGACCGACCGGCGCCCGCGCACGCGTCGCGTTGTGTATCTTGTGATGCTGTTGCTACTGGTAGCTGCGGCTGTAGCAGTCAATCGGGAGCCTGTCTTCGATCTCATGCACGCCAAAGCGACTTGGACTCAGAAGGCGGAAGCGCTGGCGGCAGCCAGAGAGGATGTGGAGGCGGCCCGTGCGGAAGTGGATAGCCTCGCCTCTCCCAGTCGCATGGAGGTGAAAGCGCGGGAAAACCTGGGATACGTGCGGCCGGGTGAGGAGATGTTCATTGTGCAGGGAGGCGACCACTTACAGTCATCCTCCTCGGCGGTTGAGGGCGACCGGCCTGATGCAACTGAAGAACCGCAGGGTCTATTGGAGCGGATCGTCAATAGTATTCGGGGTGTATTCGCGCGGACGGTGGAATGAGTCGGGAGTATCGGTCGGGAGTAGGCAGAGGGAACGGTGGGGGCAATGGCGGTGGTTCCGGTGCTCCTGCCGGCGACGATGTAGCAAATATTATTCAGCACCAGCTGGGGCGCCCCGCGCGGGGCGTGGCCGATATCGCAGTGTGGTGTCCTCATGGGGCGCCGGCCGTGGTGCGGACCCGGCCCTACTTGGAGGATGGCGAGCCTTTCCCCACCACCTTCTACCTAACGTGTCCTTCGGCCAAGAGTGCGGCTGCGGAGCTGGAGGCCGCCGGTGGGGTAGGGCGACTGCGCACAGAGGCGGCACAAGATGTGGAGCTGTCCGGTGCGCTGGAATGGCTGCGCGAGTGGTATAGGGCCGAGCGGCGACGGCTCGCGCCCGCCGGCCCTCATTGCGATGACGGAGCCGTCCTGGAGGCCGGTATAGGGGGGCCGGTCGATGCAACGTCGGCTACCTGTCTTCATGCCTATGCCGCTGCGTTGGTTGCCGCGCTGGCGAACACGTTGGACGCTTCCGAGCCGGTGCGGGCGCAATGGGTGCAACTCCTGGAGCGATACGGCGATATATGGTGCCACGATGCCCGTTGTCTAGAGGGCGGCCCGCGCCTGCGGCGCCGGGCCGCCATCGATGTGGGCACCAACTCGGTGCGCCTTCTGGTGGCGGATACTGCAACGACGACGGCATTAATGTCGCCGGAATATTCGACGTCGCCGATCCCCGTGGTGCGACGGGCGCGGGTGACACGGCTGGGTGAGGGCTTGGTCCGCGACAACCATTTGACGGCCGCTGCGATGGCACGGACGGAAGCCGCCGTTGAGCAGTATGTGAAAGAGGCACGTGCGCTTGGCGCGTCGGTTGTGATCATTGTGGGTACCAGCGCTACGCGCACTGCAGTCGACGGTTCGGAATTCGTGAAAAGACTTGGTGAACGGTTGGGTGTCGTTGCAGGGGTAGTCACGGGAGAGACTGAGGCGAGGCTGGCGTTTTTCGGTGCCACCATGGACGTACCCGGGGATATCACATTCGTGGATGTAGGCGGAGGAAGTACGGAACTGGTGAGATGGGGCAACGATGACGATCTGGTGTCGCATAGTCTAAATCTGGGTTGTGTTCGTCATACTGAGCGCTTTCTACATACCGATCCACCTTCGTCGGATCAGCTGCGCCGACTTCGTGAACACGTGGATTCAGTGTTGGCGGCTTTGGTCGAAGTGTTCTCGGGAGCGGATACACTTGTGGCCGGGGGTGGGACTGCCACTACGTTGGCGGCGCTCAATTTAGGACTTCAACGATACAACCCGGATGCCGTGCATCACACCATGCTCAGCCGTGAGCAGATCAGGAGAGAAATCGATAGATTGATTGCCCTGAGTGCTGCCGATCGAGCTGCGCTTCCAAGCATGCAACCCGGGCGCGCCGATGTGATCGTAGCCGGAGCCGAGATTCTCCTGCGTATCATGGAGAACTTAGGATACGGTCTGGTTCTTGTATCGGAGCGCGATCTGCTCGACGGGACGGTGGCCGCCGGTGGTTGATTGCGCAAAGTCCGTCCGGTGCTAAAGTATCAGGTGCAACGCGCCGGAGTGGCGGAATGGCAGACGCAACGGTCTTAAACACCGTAGGGCTATGCCCGTGCGGGTTCGAGTCCCGCCTCCGGCATTATTGAATGCGTGGATTTCGACCCAGATGCCGCTCCGACGGCTACGTAACTACAGGAGTTCTCAGCAGGAGCAACGTGTACAGCACCTGGGCCACCTCACCCCGGGTCATGTCGTCGTAAGGGTCGAGAGACTGCAGCCCACCCGAGTGGCCCAGCCCCTCGAGTAGTCCGCTGTACTCCGCCCGGGCGGCGTTGGCTCCGTGGTCGGGGTCGCCTCTCCAGGCGCCGAAACCGGGCGGCGGGGTGGTGAGGTATCCGGGTCGGAGCTTGTCCACCGCCCGCACCACCATGGTTATCACCTGATAGCGCGTGATGAAGTCGTAGGGAGCGAAGTGGGTGGCGTCTTTCCCCAGGGTGATCCCGTTACGGAAGCACACCGACACGTACTCGTGAGGGTACAGATCGGTGGGGTTGTCCTGCCCCAGGTCGGTGAAGGCGATGTCCGGATGAGGAAAGTCGTCTTCGGTAACCGGTAGACCAAGCACACCCACGATCATCTTGGCGAACTGCGCCCGCCTCACCGGATCCGCAGGGCCGAATCTACCGTCCCCGTATCCGCTGACGATCCCCCTGGAGGCCAGCTCCATGATGGCGTCGTAGTAGGGATGGTTCGGCTTGACGTCGGTGAACGCAACGGTAGGCGGCGGGGGCGGCAGTGGAGGAGCCGCGGCCGTGGTGAAGATCCAGGTGACCGCCCTCGGCAGCGCCGGGCCGTTCAGCGCCTTCACGCCGGTGGTCAGAGTCGTCCGGTAGGTCTTGTTCCAATTGAGCGGGTCATTCGGTCTGAGCGTGATCGTACGACCGTCGAGACTGAAGAGGGTCGCCGCCGGCACCGGGCCCGTATGGAGCTCGTAGAGGGAGAACGTGGAGGCATTCACCGTGGCCGGGTCGATCACTGTGTTGAATGTGACCTGCACGTGCGAGCCGGGGTGAACGTCCTTGGCCTCAGGTGCCGGAGTCTTCTCCACCACCTCGAGAGAAACCGGGGGAGGCGGCGGCGGCAGCGCCGGAGCGACCGTGGTGAAGAGCCAGCTCACCTGTTTCTCCAGAGGAAGGCCGTTCGCTCCCTTCATCCCTGTGGTGAGGATCACCTCGTAGGTCGTGTTCTTCTTGAGCTGGGCCGCGGGGACCAGCATGATGTCGCGCTTGTTGGCCTCGCAGAAGATCTGGGAATCGAGCGCGAAGAACCCCGCGTGCTCCTTGAGATAGAAGGTGGCGTGTTTCACCGTGGCCGGGTCGATGTCTCTGTCGAAGGTCACCCGCACGGCTTGGTCGACCGCGACGCTCGTGGCGGAGGCCGCCGGCGTAGTACTGACCACTTTGGGCGGAGTGGTGGTCCTGAAGGTCCAGGTCGTCGAGAGCAGGGAATAAGACAGCAAGCCCTTGCTCTTGATCGCGCTTGTGAGCACGACCTTGTAGGTGGTGCCCGGTTGCAGGACCTCGTCGGTCATGAGGAGGGCCCGGGTGTCGGCCGTATCGAACGCGAAGTGCCCCTTGGCCTTGGCTCCCCCCGGTTTCTCGATGTAGAAACTGTCGCCGGTGATGGTGCCGGGCTTGAAGGGGATGTTGAAATTCACCTTCACGAGCGGGACGAGGGGTGCGTCGGTCTCACCTATGACCGGGAAGACGTCGACGGCTCTGAACGGGGCCAGCTGCGGAAGGTCGGCGCCGGCCTCATCCGCGGTCGCGAGTAGCGCCCCTGTAAACGCCAGCGCGAAGGTCGCTGCCAGCACTAGGATGACGAACGGGGATCTGCGGCCGTATTGGGGCCTCATCATGATCTTGCCTCCGTGGCTTCATCTGCTCTGGGTCAGGCGGGCAACGGTGTGAAGCTCATGTTGCGCCTTCAAGCATTGAAACCGACTCCTGAGTGGGTGTCAAGCGCTGGAATTGATTGGGCAAACGGGTTTACGATGGCCTGAGCCAGGATGGTCACCGATCTGGGTCACCAGTGTCTGGTCCGGTTCTGTCTTGTGCAAGACGCTGTTCCAGACGGGGGAGGAGTTGCGCCCGGGTCGGCGGAACTACACTGCACAGAGTTGCCGCCGGCCCGGATATTCGATGCTCTTAATCCTTCTTCAGCACATCCTTGGCTTTGTCGGCGGCCTTATCGACAACATCTTTGACCTTGCCGGCCACCTTGTCGACCGTGCCCTCCTGCTTCAATTTATCGTCGTCCGTCAGTTCGCCGACGGCCTTCTTGACGCGCCCTTTGATATCGTCGATTTCTCCGGCCATGATTGCTCCCTTCTTAGATGTGGGCATCCTTTTCGGTGGAGTCTGCTTCTCGGTAGATACCCGCTGGGGAAGAGAAAGAGTCATAGGTTGCCTGGGGGAGAGCGATGCCGGGCAATCATTCCGGCGACCGGAGACGGCGCCGACGTGTCTGAATCCGCCGCAGTGGCGAAAGTTCCCATCCATAAAGTATATTGTCTATCCGACCTAGGTTGTAATATGGAGCGCAGGTTGAGGCCGGGCTCCGGCTGCCCGTGCCGCCGGGTGCCTGAGCTGCCGGGTGCCCGTGCCGGTTAGGTGAACAGGGGAGGATGTCATTGAGCCGTCTTGAAGAGCTGTTGCCCAACTGCGCCGTGCGGGGCATCGTGCCCGATGGCCTGATCACCGTGGTCGGCGTCCAATGGTACGGCTCCGACGCACTCGAGCTCACCTATAAGACTGCCACCGGTAAGGTGGCCAACGAGATCCTTTACCGCCACGACGAGCCCCGCTTCGAGGTGGTCGAGGTGGGGCGGCCCTGGAGCTTCGATGGTGACGGGGCACTCTTCAGGCTGGTGTCGGAGGCGCAGCGCATCCACCTGGCCCACCTGTTTGACCCGGTGTTGGCGGTCCATACGTCGATGGTCGATCCGTTGCCGCACCAGATCACCGCGGTGTACGAATCCATGCTCCCGCGTCAACCCCTGCGCTTCTTGCTGGCCGATGACCCCGGCGCAGGTAAGACCATCATGGCCGGGCTGCTCATCAAAGAGCTCATGGCTCGAGGCGATCTTAGGCGGTGTCTCGTGGTCTGCCCCGGCGGCCTGGTGGAGCAGTGGCAGGACGAACTCCTGCGGCGATTCCAGCTGCGCTTTCAGATAATGACCAAAGACAATCTGGAGGCGGCCGGTACGGGCAATTGGTTCCTCGAGACCAATCTGGCCATCGCTCGTCTGGATATGCTCTCCCGCAACGAAGAAGTGCAGCAGAAACTCCAGGCCCCCGACTGCGGTTGGGATCTGGTCGTCTGTGACGAGGCCCACAAGATGTCGGCGGGCTTCTTCGGAGGAGAGGTCAAATACACCAAGCGTCATAAACTGGGTCGGCTCCTGGGCGGACTCACGCGGCACTTCCTCTTGATGACCGCCACGCCGCATAACGGCAAGGAAGAAGACTTCCAACTGTTTATGTCGCTGCTTGATGGCGATCGTTTCGAGGGTCGTTTCCGTGATGGGGTTCATGTCAGTGACGTCTCCGACCTCATGCGTCGGGTGGTCAAAGAGGGGCTCTTGAGATTCGACGGCACCCCGCTCTTCCCCGAACGGATGGCCTACACCGTGCCCTTCCGGCTGTCCGATGACGAGGCCCACCTCTACAAAGCCGTCACCGACTACGTGCGTGAGGAGTTCAATCGTGCCGAGGCTTTGGAAAACGATGGGCGTGTGCGTACGGTCGGTTTCGCCCTCACCATCCTGCAGCGGCGCCTGGCTTCGTCGCCCGAGGCCATCTATCAGTCGCTGCGCCGTCGCCGAGAGAGGCTCGAGGGCCGTCTGCGTGAGCTCGAAGTGCTGAAGAGAGGGGGGATGGTCGGGTGGCTCAAGGAGACTCCCTTGGTGGATGCCGACTACCTCGAAGATCTCGAGGAAGCCCCAGAAGGCGAAGTGGAAGAGACTGAAGGAAAAGTCCTCGACCAGGCGACGGCGGCCCGCACCATCACCGAACTCAAAGCCGAGATCGACGCTCTGAAGCGCCTGGAGTCCTTGGCTCTTGTCGTGCGGCGAAGTGGCTCTGACACCAAGTGGCGCGAGCTGGCCAACCTCCTGGGGGAGGTGTTCGCGGTCAACCCCGTCACTGATCAAGGTGCGGCTTCAGGCTTCGGCATCATCAGGGAAGGCGCGGCAGGAGCGGACGAGGCGCCCGGACCCGATCTGGTGCCGACGCGAGGTCTCACTGAGAGTTCGTTCGTACCGCCTGAGTCTGAAGCGGTGCCGCGGCCCGTGGCCTCTCCGCATCAGAAACTGGTCATCTTCACCGAGCACAGGGATACACTCTCGTATCTGCAGGATCGCATAAGCACTCTTCTTGGCCGGCCGGAGGCGGTGGTGGTTATCCACGGCGGCATGGGTCGCGAAAATCGTCTCAAGGCCCAGGAGGCCTTCAAGTTCGATCCCGAGGTGCAGGTTCTTCTTGCCACGGATGCCGCAGGTGAGGGTATCAACCTCCAGCGGGCCCATCTCATGGTCAACTACGATTTGCCCTGGAACCCCAACCGCATCGAGCAGCGCTTCGGTCGCATCCATCGTATCGGCCAGACTGAAGTATGTCACTTGTGGAACCTGGTGGCCGAGGAGACCCGCGAGGGCGATGTCTACCAACGCCTTCTCGATAAGTTGGCCCAAGCGCGCGAGGCGCTGGGCGGTCAGGTCTTCGACGTGATGGGCAAGCTCCAGTTCGAGGGGCGCACTCTGCGGGATCTTCTCATCGAGGCCATCCGTTACGGCGAGCGCGAAGACGTGAGGTTACGCTTGACCCAGGCGGTGGAGAACGCCTTCGACCGCGGTCATCTGCAGACCCTTCTGGCCGATCACGCTCTGGCCCGCGATTCCATGGATATCAGTCGTGTCCAACGTGTGCGCGAAAAGATGGAGAGGGCTGAGGCCCGTCGGCTCCAGCCTAATTATGTTGAGTCGTTCTTCTTGGAGGCCTTCCGGCGCTTGGGGGGCAGCGCTAAACAACGGGAGCCGCGACGCTACCAGATCACCCGCGTGCCGGCTCCGGTGCGGGCACGCGACCGCATCATCGGCATGGGGGAACCGGTCCTTCCACGTTATGAACGCATTGCTTTCGAGAAAGACCTAGTCGCCCCCGTAGGTCAACCTTTGGCAGCCTTCATCTGCCCGGGTCATCCGTTGCTCGACTCGGTCATCGATCTGACACTTGAGCGGCATCGCGACCTTCTTAAGCGTGGAGCCGTGCTGGTCGACGAGAACAACCCCGGCACTGAACCTCGCCTGCTCTTCTATTTGGAGCACGCCCTGCAAGACGCAAGCACCACCCGATCGGGCGACCGGCGGACGATATCCAAGCGCCTCCTTTACGTGGAGATGGGGGCCGATGGGGTGACGCGCCACATCCATTACGCTCCCTATCTGGACTATCGGCCGGTGGCGGATGGTGAGATCGACATCGATGCACTGCTCGAACGTCCGGAGTGCGCCTGGATCTGCGGGGCTTTGGAACAGAAGGTCCAAGGCTATGCGATCGAACACGTGGTACCCGATCACCTGGCAGAGATCAAAGAAGAGAGGGTGGCCCTGATTGAAAAGACCGAAGCCGCCGTTAAGGCCCGACTTACTAAGGAGATCACCTACTGGGACCACCGTGCCGCCGTTCTCAAGGCCCAGGAGGAGGCCGGTAAACCCAACGCGAAGCTCAACTCCGGCGAGGCGCGCAAGCGGGCGGACGATCTGCAGGCCCGCATGTACAAACGCCTGGACGAACTCAAACGCGAGGCGCAGATCTCACCGCTTCCACCGGTGGTGTTGGGAGGAGTCCTGATCATGCCGATGGGACTCATCGCAGCCATGAAGGGCGAATCGCCCGCACCCGAAATCGCCGAGGTATCTGCATTGGGCGGCGTGCGTATCGATACGCAAGAGGTCGCCGCCCGCGCCCGCGCCATCATCATGGATTTGGAGCGCGACTTGGGTTTCGAACCCGTCGACCGGGAGTTCGAGAGACTCGGCTACGACATCGAGAGCCGCATATCCGGCACCGGACGGCTGCGCTTCATCGAGGTGAAGGGCCGGGTTGCGGAAGCCGACACCATCACCGTGACCAAGAACGAGGTGCTCTACTCGTTGAACAAGCCCGACGACTACATCCTGGCCATCGTCCTCTTCAACGAGGATGGGACCCACGACGCCTATCACGTCCGGCGACCGTTCCGCAGAGAGCCCGATTTCGGAGTGACGAGCATGAACTACGACTTGGCCGAGTTGCTGGCGCGGGCGGAGGCGCCGCAGTGAACGAGCGGCTGCGCGTGACGTACAATGAGGTTGTCCAGGGCTGTCCCGAGACTCTGGGGGGGAGGCGCCAATGGCCACACACCTGATAATTGACAAAATGACGCTGGCGCGTTTCTGCCGGCGGCATCACATCTGCCGCCTCTCGCTGTTCGGCTCCCATCTCACCGGTAGGGAACGCCCGGACAGCGACGTGGACCTACTGGTGGAGTTCGAGCCCGGCCGTGCCCCCGGCTTGATCGCCCTAGAGGGCATGGAGGCGGAACTCTCCGCTCTCTTGGGCGGACGGCCTGTTGACCTGCGCACGGCACAAGATCTCTCCCGTTACTTCCGCGATGACGTCCTGCGGGCGGCTGAGGTGCAGTATGCGCCTGCTGGCCGAGAGACAACTCGACAGGGAGCGGGAAGAGGCGCGGGGTAGTGCCGACCAAGGTAATCGAGACATCGGACGGGAATGTGGCTGACACGCCGCAGTGTTGGGGAGACTCACTCGCTATCGCTTCCGAGAACGCCGGGAATCGTCAAGTAATCGTCAAACCCAGGCGGCTGATTGTGAAGACGAGGAGTCGTGACAACACCCGATCACGACCCAATCGCCGGCTCCAAGCAGGTAACCGATGACCGTCACCAAGAAGAAACTCATCGAAGTAGCCCTCCCGCTGGATGCCATCAACAAGGCGGCAGCCCGGGAGAAGTCCATCCGTCACGGTCATCCGAGCACCCTGCATCTGTGGTGGGCACGCCGTCCGCTGGCGGCGGCCCGGGCGGTCATCTTCGCCCAGATGGTGGACGATCCTTCGAGCTATTCCGACCTCTTCCCCACTGAGAAGGCGCAGGAGAAAGAGCGGCAGCGCCTCTTCAAGATTATCGAAGACCTGGTGCTGTGGGAGAACACCACCAACGAGACCGTGCTCCAAGCGGCCCGCGACGAGATCTGGCAGAGTTGGCGGCGCGCCTGTGCCGAGAACGCCGACCATCCCCGGGCTAGTGAGCTCTTCGACCGCGACAAGCTGCCCGCCTTTCACGACCCCTTCGCCGGCGGAGGAGCCCTACCGTTAGAAGCCCAGCGCCTGGGGCTGGAAGCCTACGCGAGCGATCTTAACCCGGTGGCGGTGCTCATCAACAAGGCCATGATCGAGATCCCGCCCAAGTTCGCCGGTCGAGCGCCGGTGAACCCCGAGGCCCGCACTGAGAAGGCGCTCATCGCCCGGGAGTGGAAGGGAGCCCAGGGCCTCGCCGAAGACGTTCGCTACTACGGCAGGTGGATGCGCGACGAGGCCGAGAAGCGCATCGGGCATCTCTATCCCAAGATCGAGATCACAGCCGAGATGGTCAAGGAGCGCCCCGACCTCGAACCCTACGTGGGCCGCAGCCTCACCGTCATCGCCTGGTTGTGGGCCCGCACCGTGAGGAGCCCCAACCCGGCGTTTGCCGACGTGGAGGTGCCGCTCATCTCTACCTTCATGCTCTCCACCAAGAAGGGCAAGGAGGCCTATGTGGAGCCCGTCATCGAGGAAGGCGGTTACCGTTTCACGGTGAAGGGGGGGAAGGCGGAGGATGTGGAGGCGGCGAAGCTTGGTACCACGGCAGGCAAGCGCGCCGCCTTCCGATGTCTGATGTCGGGTGTGCCGGTCACGTACGACCACATCAGGGCCGAGGGCCAGGCCGGGCACATGGGGGCGCGGCTGATGGCCATCGTGGCTGAGGGTGACCGGGGGCGGGTGTATCTGACGCCAACCCCGGAGCACGAGACGGTAGCACGGGAGGCGAAGCCGGAGTGGAAACCGGAGATGGTGCTGCCCGATAACCCGCGCGACTTCAAGACGCCCAACTACGGCCTGACCACGTTCGGCGACCTCTTCACTCCTCGCCAGCTGGTGGCGCTGACCACCTTCTCGGATCTTGTCGGCGAAGCCATGGAGCGGGTCAAGAGCGACACCGCGGCCGCGGGGCTGCCGGATGATGGGGTGCCGCTGCGCGATGGAGGGACCGGGGCGGGGGCGTATGCGGAGGCGGTGGGGGTGTATTTGGGGTGCGGCATCAGTCGGTCGGCAGACTTCTGGTCGAACCTCTGTATCTGGGCCAACCAGCCGAAGAACGAACTAGTGACGCACCTCTTCGGGCGCCAAGCCATTCCCATGGCGTGGGACCATGCCGAGGCAAACCCGTTCAGCGATTCCGGTGGAAACTTCGCGAAGTGCCTAAGCTACGTGGCAATGGGTATCGATTACCTGGTCGACTCTGCGCCGGGGTATGCTGGACAGGGCGATGCCGTGAGCAGCCTGCTATCGGCCGACAAGCTCGTCTCCACGGATCCACCCTACTACGACAACATCGGTTACGCTGACCTGTCGGACTACTTCTACGTCTGGCTTCGGCGATCCCTGAAAGGGATGTTCCCCGATCTCTTCGCAACGCTCGCGGTGCCCAAAGCGGAGGAACTGGTGGCCACACCCTATCGACACGGAAGTAGAGAGAAGGCCGAGCATTTCTTTCTTGAGGGCATGACACAAGCGATGAGCCGGCTGGTTGAGCAGTCTCACCCAGCCTTTCCCACCACGATTTACTACGCTTTCAAACAGTCCGAGACCGAGAGTGACGGTGGCACAGCGAGTACCGGCTGGGAGACATTCCTCGACGCGGTGATCCGTGCCGGCTTTTCTGTAAGCGGCACTTGGCCGATGCGCACAGAAAGACAAGGCCGCATGATCGGGAACGACACCAACGCCCTTGCTTCCAGCATCGTCCTGGTCTGTCGCCCCCGTGACCCGGCCGCGCAACCCACCACCCGCCGTGAGTTTATCGCCGCCCTCAGGGCTGAGCTCCCACAGGCTCTGGCCCATCTCCAGCGCGGCAACATCGCCCCGGTCGACCTGGCTCAGGCGGCCATAGGTCCGGGCATGGCCGTCTTCACCCGCTACTCGCAGGTGCTCGACGCCCAAGGCTCGCCGCTCACGGTGCGTGACGCTCTGGCACTTATCAACCAGACTTTGGACGAGGCATTGGCGGAGCAGGAGGGCGACTTCGATGCCGACAGCCGCTGGGCGCTCGCCTGGTTCGAGCAGCACGGCTTCGAAGAGGGGGAGTTCGGCGTAGCAGAGACGCTATCCACCGCTAAGAACACCAGTGTCTCCGGGATGGCCGAAGCAGGCATCCTGGTCTCCGGAGCCGGCAAGGTGCGCCTCCTTCGTCCTGAGGAGTTGCTGGCGGACTGGGACCCGGCCATCGACAAGCGTCTCACCAACTGGGAGACTGTGCATCATCTGATCCGCGTGCTGAACGAAGGCGGAGAGGCTGCCGCCGCCGAGCTGGTGGCCAAGCTGGGCTCACAGGCCGAGACGGCGCGCGAACTCTGCTACCGCCTCTACACCCTGTGCGAGCGCAAGAAGCGGGCGGCCGAGGCCCTCTCCTATAATTCCCTCGTCCAGAGCTGGCCTGAGATCGTGCGGCTGGCGAGTGAACGTTCTACTGCCGCCGGAGAGCCCGGGACCCTCTTCTAGTTGAAAGGGTAAGAACTGGCCCTTGATGTTTCGACCATTATCATATAAGTTAATGCTGCCGTGAAGATCCGCTTCGTACTCGACGGAGGCAGGTACTCGCTGTATGCGTTGGAGCTGGGCGACGAGCATGATTACCGAGCGTTCCGGACGCAACAAATGAAGGACCGCCGCGGAGAGATGGCGACCATGATTCAGCGGCTGGAGCGTTTGGCGGATACCGGAGTCTCTTCCAAGAAGCAGAACTTCAATCATCTGGAGGATGGTATCTGGGAGGCGAAAACGCGGGGAGGGTTGCGCGTCACGTTCTTTCAGCACGAGAGTTGCTTCTTCATCATCGACTCGTGTTTCGTCAAGGCGCAGAGAAAGACTCCCAAGGGAGCCATAGAACGTGCAAAATCGAGACGCGAGGCATTCCTCAGGGCGTGTGAGTCGGATTCCGAAGGACTGAGGGTGGTTGTGCAGAGGGGCATAAGACCATTGAGGGAATTCTAATGAGCGAAATTGTGTATGAGACAGTGCTGGAAGACGACGAAGACTTCCAGAGCGATATCGAATGGGCTCGGCAGCACCCTGAATACTGGAGCGAGAAGCTAAAGCTGGATGTCGCCGATCTAGTTGTCGCACAGCTCGAGCGGCTGGGCATCAGTCAGGCTGAGCTGGCGCGGCGCATGCATACCAGCCCCGCTTTTGTGACCAAGATCCTGCGCGGCTATCACAACTGGACCCTCGAGACTCTCGCCAAGGCGGGAGTCGCCCTCGGCATACAGTGGTTGATGACGTCCGCTCCTATTGAGAGTACTGCCCGAGCGTTCGCCCGTATCACCGAGCCGCCGGGAGTCCCCGTGGCAGTGCAACAACGACGGCGTCTTGTGGGTGGCGATTGGTCTGCCGCACCTGCGACCAGCGGGGAGGTGACTGATGGAACCGGACAAAGCACCTTTGCGGCTTGAAGCCTACTTCATCGAGAACATCTCCATGGAGACCAACCCGCAGTTCGACCCGACGGTGGACGAATATGAGGGGCACATTTCTGTAGAACCCGAGATCCTTATGAGAAAAACCGACGATGGCGTTCGCCAACTCGTTCTGCGCGTGCGATATGTGCCCAAGCCCGACAGCGAAGGGGGACTGCCCTATTCCATCGATGTGACCGGACGAGGTTTCTTCTCCTTCCCCGACCCTGACCTGCCAGAAGAGCAACGCTTCCAGATGCTGATCTTCAACGGAGCTTCAATCCTCTTCGGTCTGTTGCGCGCAGAAGTGGCTCATATCACTGCGCTCGGAGCCGCCGGATCGATGCTATTGCCCACGGTCAACCTCACGCAGTGTCTGGCCGACTGGGTACAGGCGCAGGGACACCAAGCCAATCACTCTACCGCTCGGAACCGGTAAAGGGACGCAAGGCCGACCCAGACCGAGGCGTAGTCGAGAATCCGAGTTCAATATCTGCGGAGGGAACTAACTCACAAGCTGCAAGAGTGGGACTGTCGGCTGCGCTCCTGGGACGAAGCCCAACCGCGTGACGTACTCGACATACCACTGTTTCGCGCACAACCTGCCGGCTGTTGCCCCAGTGTCAGGCGATGGCGTTGATAGAAAATCCCTGCCTGTGTATGGCGATAATGTCCGTCCACTACTCCAGTCTGATCACGAACCCCTCCCTCGGCATGCGTCCTTCCGGAGGGAACCCTACCTGCTTTGCTCACCAGGGGGTCCGTTTCAAAGTGATGGAATGGGGTCAGTTTCACACTGCTGCCGACAATGAGAAGGTGCTCGACGCTGAAGGCCGGCCTCTACACCCTGTGCGAGCGCAAGAAGCGGGCGGCCGAGGCCCTCGCCTATAACTCCCTCGTCCAGAGCCGGCCCGAGATAGTGCGGCTGGCGCAGCAGGGGCCTGTCTCGTCCGTGGAGACGGACAAGCTGTTCTGAATCGCGGCGTCCGGATGCTGGCTACGAGGGTAGAGAGCTGCCGTGGTGCGGCTGCCACGCCGTTGTAGGCTCGATGCTGACCATCGGCGGTATAATAATGCTGGCAGTTGGTTTTGTTGCGAGGTGAGATGTCATGACTATCGACGAACTCAAGCGCGAGGCACTTCGGTTGGACCCCTCCGGGCGCGCAGACCTTGCCCGGGAGCTCCTGCGGAGTCTCGACGATCTCTCCGAAAATGAGGTCGATCGCCTTTGGGTCGAGGAGGCACTTCGCCGCGACGCCGAACTAGATGCCGGCTTGGCCCGCACCATTCCGGCCGATGAGGTGTTTGCGGCTGCCCGCGCGCGTCTCCGGTAATACGTCGCGTCAGCTTCTGCGAGGAAGCTCGTGCCGAGTTCGATGAGGCTTTAGCTTTCTACACAGCCGAACGCGTGTCGCTGGGTGAGGCCTTTGTCGCGGCTGTTGAAAGTGCCACGCAACGTGCACAGCGCCATCCGGAATCCGCACCGGTGATTCGTGGCAGAGTCCGGTGGATGCATGTGGAGCGATTCCCTTTTTCGGTATTCTACTCACTTGTAGACGACTCGATTCGAGTGCTCGCAGTTGCTCATGAACGTCGTCGTCCATTCTACTGGTTCTCCCGTCGCTAGTTGTTCGCACCAGGACTCGCCGCTCACGGTGCGTGACGCTCTGGCTCTCATCAACCAGACTCTGGACGAGGCGCCGGCCGAACAGGAGGGCGACTTCGATGCCGACAGCCTCTGGGCGCTCGCCTGGTTCGAGCAGCACGGCTTCGCCGAGGGGGGGTTCGGTGTGGCAGAGACGCTGTCCACCGCTAAGAACACCAGCGTAGCCGGCATGGCCCAAGCGGGCATTCTGGTTTCCCAGGCCGTGACCGCATGCGAACTCTGCTACCGCCTCTACACTCTATGCGAGCGCAAGAAGCGGGCGGCCGAGGCCCTCTCCTATAACTCCCTCGTTCAGAGCCGGCCCGAGATCGTGCGGCCGGGCCGGCACAGGCACGCCCGGCCGCGTCCGGGGAGCCTGATAGGCTGCTCTAGTCGCGGCGTCCGGGTGCCGGCTACCGAAGTTGACGTGCGTCACGTGACGCGTTATGCTAGGGGCGATGATCAAGACGTTCGCCGATGCGCAGACGCAGGAGTTGTACCTGAGTGGCAGAGCGCGACGCGTACCGCCCGATGTGGCCTCACGTGCTGCGCGCAAGCTGGAGCTGGTGAACGCCGCCGTGCGGATCGAGGACCTGAAGGTCCCGCCCGGCAATCGGCTGCATCCGCTCGAAGGCGACCGTCGAGGGCAGCACTCGATCTGGGTCAATGACCAATGGCGCATCTGCTTTCGCTTTGAAGACGGTGACGCCTACGAGGTCGAGTTCTGTGACTACCACTGAAGACGAGGACTGATGAGCATCCCAAACGACACTCCGCTGAAACGCCGGCCGACCCATCCTGGTGAAGTCCTGCGCGAGGATTTCATGCCCGACTACGGTCTCACGGTTAGCGTTCTTGCTGATTCCCTCGGTGTTTCACGCCAGACCGTGAACGAGCTTCTGCGCGAGCGCCGTTCACTGTCGCCGGAGATGGCGCTGCGTCTGTCGAGCCTGTTCGGCAACTCGCCGGAGTTCTGGCTGAATCTGCAGCGCGCAGTTGACCTTTGGGAGGCCCAGGCGGCTCTCAAGGACAAGATACGGTACATCAAGCCCCTGCGCGTTGCGTGACAGGCGCTTGCGGCCGACGCAAGCGTAGCTCGGCGAAGCATGGCTGCCATATTCTGTCGATGCAGTGGGCTGAGGCTTCTTCCAGGACTCGAGGCTGTATCGACCCGACTGAAGGATGTGATGCCGCTGCCTCGTACTACCATTCACAATCAAAATGCGCGATGATGGCTCTGTTCTAATCGTTTTGCCCGTTTCGTAATCGTTCTGCGCGGGGGATGGCGCTCTTGAAAGCGATTGGGTATCTGGCGCTGGTTGAGTATTTTGGCCTGGAAACGCTCACGCTAGAGGTCTGCTCCTATCTACTCGACGCCGGGCATCGACGTTCAGTCATTGATGGCAGCCGTCGGACCGAGTACTACCCTGCGCGGGCCGATCCGGGGCAGGCCTGGACTGATCACCTGGCATTCGGCCTGAAGCGGGAAGGTTTGAACCTCGAGGTGCTGGCCGCCCTCTTTGCGGTCGTTCCACGCGACGAGCTGACGGCCTTCGTGCGCAGCCTGCCTACGGGCCGGTATACACGCCTTGCGTGGTTCTTGTTCGAGTGGCTGACCGGAGAGAGACTCCCGCTGCCCGACCTGGAGCAAGGCAACTACTTCCCTGTCATGGACCCGAGCAAGTACTTGTTCGTAGACGCGCCGACACAACCGCGACGCGTGCGGCGACAGAGAGTCGTCGATAATCTGCCCGGCACTCCCGACTACTGCCCGACGGTACGGCGAACCTCCATCCTGGAGGCCTGTATCGACGAGCGGCTCGATGAGCGGGTGCGTCGGGTGCTCAACCGTTATCCGGCTGAAATAGCGGCTCGGGCTGCGCAGTACTTGTTCATCAAGGAGACGAAGTCGTCGTATCGGATCGAGCAATTGGCGCCCGATCAGCGGCGCACGGCCCGCTTCGTGGAGCTTCTGCGACAGGCGGGCAACCTGCCCTGCGGGTCGGAGGTGGAGCTCACTGCTCTGCAACGGCTGATCGTCGATGAGCGGTACGCGGCCACCGGATTCCGGGAGTGCCAGAACTACGTGGGCCGGAGTCTGGGGCCGGGACGGGAACTGGTGCACTATGTCCCGCCCAAGCCTGAAGACGTGCGGCCCTTGATGCGAGGGTGGGAGGCCTGCTCACGTCTCGTGTCTTCTCACCAAGTGCATCCGGTGGTGGCTGCGGCGGTAGTGGGGTTCGGATTCGTGTTAATCCACCCCTTCGAAGATGGTAACGGCCGTCTGCATCGCTTCCTCATCCACCACGCTCTGGCGGCTGGTGGATTCACGCCTGAAGGGGTCATCTTCCCCGTATCGGCCGTCATGCTGCGCGACAGAGCTCGGTACGATGCGGCGCTCGAGTGGTATTCCCGGGACGTCATGCAGCGCGTGGAGTACACGATGAACGAGGCCGGCGAACTGAGCGTGCTGAACGACACCGGGCTGCACTATCGCTATCCGGACCTGACGAGGGTGACGGAGGAGCTGTTCGGCTTCGTCAGGGAGACGGTGGACCGGGAGTTCACCGCCGAATTGGAGTACCTTGCTGCATTCGACCAAGCCCGCGGCCGGCTGGCAAGTATCGTGGACATGCCTGATGCACGGATGGATCTGTTCATCCGCTTGGCTCTACAGGGCAACGGCCGGTTGTCACGGAACAAGCGCAAGAGCTTCGCGGAGCTCACCGACGACGAGGTCGGTCGCATGGAGGTCGTGGTCGGGGATGTCTTGACCAAGATCTCCCCCGATTTGCGTGGGGCAGAGCCGGTCGGCGCTGACACAACAGACGGCGCAGAAGTGGGGGACAGCGCTGACGCTACTGAGGAGGTCTGAGGATGGCCATCACCAATCACGAGCGTGTAGGCAAGGCTCTTGAACTGTTGCGTGAAGGACTCATCCCCTTCGTCGAACGCGAGTGTCAGAGCGCATTCGGCAAGTACTGGGTGACGGAGGTGTCCGGTCGGTGGGCCCGCGACCCCGACTGGGCCGAGGGAGAAGATTTGCCCAACCTCGACGCCGCCCTGTTGCTGCGGATCATGTGGGAACAGTGGAACGAGGTCTTTCGCAAGACCCTCGGCTTTGCCGAGCGCTCCCTTGTCAGCGAGCTACGCGATGTCCGCAATAAGTGGGCCCATCAGACCCCATTCTCCTCCGATGATGCCTATCGCGCGCTCGACTCTGTATCGCGGCTGCTGACGGCCGTTTCGGCTCCTCAGGTGGACGATATCGAGAAGATGAAGACCGAACTCCTCCGTCTGCGCTTCGACGAGCAGGTACGGGGCGAGAAGCGGAAAGTTGCGGGTAAAGCCATCGAGGGTGCTGCTGTGGCCGGACTCAAGCCCTGGCGCGAGATCGTGACCCCTCATCCGGATGTGGCCGAGGGCCTCTATCAACAGGCGGAATTCGCCGCAGATCTCTGGCAGGTGCACCTGGGTCAGGGTTCCGACGAATACCGCGACCCGGTGGAGTTCTTCCGCCGTACGTTCCTCACCGACAGTCTGAGGTCTATGTTGGTGGGGGGTGTACGCAGGCTCTTGGGAGGCGGGGGAGATCCGGTGATGCAGCTCCAGACCAACTTCGGCGGGGGCAAGACGCACTCCATGCTGGCCCTCTATCATCTGTTCTCCGGTGTGGAGCCGGCGGAGCTCCCAGGTATCGACGCAGTCATGAAGGCGGCCGGTGCGACTACCCTGCCTGTCGCCCGCAAGGTGGTGCTCGTAGGTAACCGTATCTCGCCCGGCAACCCGACGACCAAGGACGACGGGACGGTTGTTCGTACCCTGTGGGGAGAACTTGCCTGGCAGTTGGGAGGCAGAGAGGCCTATGGTCGCATCGCCGCCGACGATGAAAGGGCCACCAGTCCCGGAGATGCTCTTCGGGAGCTCTTCGTCGATTATGGGCCTTGTCTCATCCTCATCGATGAATGGGTGGCATATGCCCGCCAACTCCACGACTCGGCCGATCTTCCGGGCGGGAGCTTCGAGACCCAGTTCACCTTCGCCCAGCTCCTCACCGAGTCGGCCAAAGCCGTAGGGAATTGCCTGGTGGTCATCAGCCTTCCTGCCTCTGATACCGGCGGATCTCCCCACACCCGGGCCGATGATGAAGAGGTGGGAGGGATCAGGGGCCGCGAAGCCCTTGATCGGTTGCGTAACGTGGTCGGTCGAGTGGAGTCTTCCTGGCGGCCGGCAACTTCCGAAGAAGGTTTTGAGATCGTGCGGCGCCGCCTCTTCGAGCCGCTCATCGATGACGCCCTGTCTAAAGACAGAGATGTGGTTGCGCGCACTTTCGCCGATCTATATCGGACCCAGCAGCAAGAATTCCCGCCCGAATGCAGCCGGCGTGAATATGAAGACCGTATCAAGGCGGCTTATCCCATCCATCCTGAGGTGTTCGACCGCTTGTACACCGACTGGTCGGCTCTGGCTAAATTCCAGCGAACACGTGGGGTGCTGCGTTTGATGGCGGCCGTCATCCACAGTCTCTGGGAGAAGGGCGATCGCAATCCTCTCATCCTTCCGGCCAATCTCTCCATCGACGATCCTCGGGTACAGTCTGAGCTGACCCGTTATCTCTCCGACAACTGGACGCCGATTATCGAGAAGGATGTCGACGGCCCCAACTCGCTGCCGCTGCGCATGGACGGTGAGATACCTGCACTGGGCAAGTTTTCTGCCTGTCGGCGCGTGGCACGTACCATTTACTTGGGTTCGGCTCCCACGGCGGGGGCCGCACACCAAGGGGTCGAAGATCGGCGGGTGAAGCTGGGATGTGTCATGCCTGGAGAATCGCCGGCCGTGTTCGGGGATGCGCTCCGCCGGCTCGCCGGCGCCGCCACGTATCTCTACCAAGACGGCAACCGTTATTGGTACTCCACTCAACCCACGGTGACCAAATTGGCTGAAGACCGGGCTGAGCAGCTCACCCGTGAGCCGGACAAGGTGACTCACGAGATCGAGATCCGCCTACGCGATGACCTCAAACAGGCCGATGGTTTCAGTCGTATCCATCCTCTCCCTCGGGGCAGTCAAGACATCCCCGACGACCGCGATGCCCGCTTGGTGGTCCTCGGACCCGAACATCCCTACAGCAAAGATGGGGGTAGTCCGGCAGAGGTGGCCGCCCAAACCATCCTCGATTCCCGGGGCAACTCCCCTCGCTTGTATCGTAACAGTCTGGTGTTCTTGGCTCCGGATAAGACCCGGCTCCAGGACTTGGATCAGGCGGTGCGTCACTACCTGGCTTGGGAGTCCATCGTGGCCGAGACCACCGTCTTGGACCTCTCTCCCCACCAGGTGAAGCAGGCCGAGACCCGCCTGGCCGCCGCCGATCAGACCATCACCGCGCGTCTTCCCGAGACTTATCAGTGGCTGCTTGTGCCTGTGCAGGCTACGCCGCAGGTCTCCGTCGAGTGGGAGGCCATTCGGTTGACGGGCATCGGCCCCCTGGCCGTACGGGCCGCCAAGAAACTCAAGAACGAGGAGCTCCTTCTCACCGGTTTCGCGGGTACGCGCCTGCGCATGGAGTTGGACCGGGTGCCTTTGTGGCGCGGAGACCATGTGTCTGTGCGGCAACTCGCCGAAGACTTCGCCCGCTACATCTATCTGCCCCGGCTTCGCGATGCCTCTGTGCTCTCCCGAGCGATAGCCGACGGTCTCAGTCTGCTCACTTGGTCGACCGACGCCTTCGCTTACGCTGATGATTTCGACGAACATGCGCCCGGCGCGGTGGACGCAGGCGTCGGTCGTTACGTGGGCCTGCGTGGCGGCGCGTCGCTCGATTCCTTTGACGTGGACGGTCCCGGCCTTCTCGTAAAACCCGACGTGGCGCAGAGGCAATTGAGGGCTGAGACCGAGGCAAACAAAGCAGCCGCTCTTGACGGATCCATCGAAGCCGCCGGTGTTGCAGTCGCTGCCGGCACTGTCGCCGCCGAGTCCGGTGTCGAATCCGGCATGTCGACCGAAGAGCCGCTGGGAGCGGTCGCCCCGGCGCCTCCCAAGCGTTTCCATGGCTCGGTTGCCCTCGATCCCACGCGGGTGGGTGTGGACGCGAGTCGCGTGGCCGAAGAGGTGATAGCGCACTTGGCGGGGTTGGTGGGAGCAGAAGTTACGGTTATGTTGGAGGTGGAGGCGATAGTACCTTCGGGCGTCTCTGAGCACGTGGTCCGCATTGTCACCGAGAACAGCCGAACGCTCAAGTTCACCAGCCAGGGGTTTGAGGAGGAGTGACTGTCGGCGCTGAGTCGAGGAGTTGACGGAGTGTGACTACAGTCGCATCAGAGCAGATGACGGACCATTTGTGCTCCCTCGTGGCCCTCCTTCGCGAGGAGCGTGGTCACGATTACAAGCAATCTGCGTCATGGAACCAGCTCAAGTATAAGATAGCCAAGACCTGTATCGGGATGGCGAATACCCGATATGGCGGGGTCATCATTATCGGCGTAAAGCAGGAAGCCGACGATATCTTCACCCCCACAGGTATGTCGGAGGTGGAGGCGCAGACCTACTCGGAGGATGATATCCGCACGTTTGTCAACACCTACGCTGATCCGAGCCTAAATCTCAATCTAGTTAGGTTTAAATGCGATGAGCAACTTTTCCTCGCTATTGAAGTCCCCGAATTCACCGATATCCCGGTCATTTGTTCCCGAGATGGCAGGGATCTCACGGCTGGAACGGTATATATTCGTCCCATGGGAAAGGCCGAGACCCGACCACCGAGAGACGCTTATGAACTGCGGGAACTACTGAACCTGTCTACACAAAAAAGCACCAGACGTTTCATCGAGGAGATGCGCGCGGTAGGTGTGTTGGCGCCAACATCGCTTGATCCAGCACCGACTGACTCTGACAGGTTCGATCAACAACTCGGTTCGCTCCTGGAGAAAGACTAATGACAGATGTTCCCGTTCTAGTCAGAGAAGACGCTCATTGGGAGATAATATTTCGTCCCAGTAGTTTTGAACCTACATTGATAAAGACTCTCAGTGAATGTAAGAAAGTTGTTGAAGATAGTCGGATCACGCTGCGAGGATGGGACTACCCAAGCTTCAACCCACAGAATTTGATTCGGGGCAACGATTACATCGGGTGCTGGGACGAATTTCATCATCACCGTGAGTACTGGCGATTCTTCCAAAGTGGGCAATTTTTCCATCTTCTGGCGTTCAGAGAGAATTGGTACAAGGATAGGTTCGAGCGTCAGGCTTCGAAAGCTTTCCGCAGAATCCCCGAAGACTATGAACCATCAGGGTATATTGATTTCGTATCCACTATTCTGACGCTTACTGAAATAGCGCTCTTCGCCTCCAACGTGGCCGCCCGCACCCCTTTTCCTGTTGACGGTTCTGTCCAATTCCGAGTAAGCATGCGTGGAATGAAGAATCGGGTGTTGACATCCTGGGATGTGTCGCGGGATCTATGGGACTTTTACCACACGCCCAACGATAATATTCGATGGGAATCAAATATAGCAGTATCCGAACTGCTCGCCGACCCCAAAACGTTGGCATTGGATGCCGCACAGCATTTCTTCGAGCGATTCGGCTGGGACAATCCGCCGGAGCAAGTCTTCCGCGGCGATCAGCAGAAGTTTCTGGAGCGTCGGCTCTAATAGGGCTGGAGTTGCCCCAGCCCATGTCGTCTGTATCTAGGCAAGACGTACTTGAGGAGTGCGCAGGCCGTGTCTTCTGCCGCTGTCCGGCTGAGGGAAATGTCAACAGCGGTTTGAAACGAACCCCTCTCCAGCGGTCTGAAACGGACCCCCTCTAATCCCTTATGGCGTCCTCCTTCCGCAGGAGCCCTGCCCGTCTCTTGTCTTTGAGACGGTAACTATCACCCTTGATGCTGATGGTCGTCGAGTGATGAAGCAACCGATCGAGGATGGCCGCGGCGATGACGGCATCCCCGGCGAACACCTCAGCCCACTCCCCGTAGCTCTTGTTGCTGGTGAGAATGATCGAGCCCTGTTCATAGCGCCGGGAGACCACCTGGAAAAGCAGGTTGGCCTGATGAGCGTCCAGCGGCAGGAAGCCGATCTCGTCGATGACGAGCAGACTGGGGCCGGTGAAGATGGCGAGACGCCGGGGAAGCGTCCCGATGCGCTCGGCATCGGCGAGTGAAGAGACGAGAGCAGCTGCTGTAGTGAACTTCACCTTGAGGCGCCTGCGCAGAGCTTCCGTGGCAAGAGCCACGCCCAAGTGCGTCTTGCCCACCCCCGGCGGCCCCAGGAAGATCACGTTCTCCCGGCGTTCGATGAAAGCGCAGCTCGCGAGTTCCCGGAGTTGACGCTCCTTGACCGAGGGCTGGAAGCTGAAGTCGAACTCCTCCAGGCTGCGACCGAAGGGCAGCGTGGCCGTCTTGGCGAGCACCTCCACCGTCCTTCGGTCGATTCGCCGCTACTTCCTCGGCCAGCACCCGCTCCACCAGCTCGGTATAGCTCCATTCCTTCCGGGCCGCCTCCTCGGCGAGCAGAGGCAGGTTCTCGGCGATATGGGGAAGCCTCAGGCGGGTGGCATGAGCGGCGATCCGTTCCAGCTCCAGGTTCACACCGCCACCTCCTCATAGACCGAGAGTGGCCGCTGCTCGACCTCGGGCGGGACCACTTTGAACAGCGGAGCCTTGGGGCCGAGAGAGGGAGGAAGACCTCCATGCCAAGGCCGAGCGGCGCTCAAGGGCCGCAGGTTCTCGCGCCCCAGCCGCACGTTGGGGGCTTCCCCGGTGGTGGCGTGCTCCCGCTCGTTCGCCACCTCACGGACCCAGCGTTCGAGGCTCAGGTTCATGTCGGTGAGATCGGTGAAGGTGCGCCCGCAGAAGAAGCGGTCTTTGAGATAACCGATGGAGCGCTCCACCTTGCCCTTGGTCTGGGCCCGGTAGGGGCGGCAAAGGCGGGGGCGGAAGCCGAACTGGCCGCAGAAGAAAAGGAACTCCGGGTGGAAGCGGGGCCCGTCTGCGGTGCGCGAAAGAACCACCTGTTTCTGGTTGTCATAAAGGATCTCCTCAGGCATGCTCCCAAGGGCGGCGAAGGCGTGCAGGTGACAACTGATGAGCGTGGATAGGTCGGTGGAGGTGGTCACTTCTGCATAAAGGGCCCGGGAGAAGCCGAGAACAAAGACAAAGAGGTAGAGCGGCGTGGGCCGGCCCGAGAGCGGGTGAGTGCCAAGATGCGCCCAGTCGACCTGAGCTTGATGGCCGGGCGGGGTCTCGAAGCGGACCACCGGCTCGCGCCGACGCACCCGATAGGGTCGGGTGAAGTTGCGAAGGATGGTGAGGCCACCCTCGTATCCCTGGGCCTGGATCTCCTCGAAAAGGGCGGCGGCGGAGAGTTCGGGGAATTCCGCCAGACGAGAGAGCAGATAGTCCTTATAGGGCTCAAGCTTGGAGGGCGGACGCTTCTGCGGCGCCCTCACCGGCGGTCCGTCCCGGCGCAGGGCCCGTCTCACCGCATTGCGAGAGATGCCCAACTGTCGGGAGATGGCCTTGATAGATAACCTTGTCGGTGCAGAGCCACGATGTCCACCCATTCCTCCAGTCTGATCACGGATCCCTCCCTCGGCATGCATCCTTTCCGAGGAAACCCTACTACTTCCTTTGGTGGGGGTCCGTTTCAAAGTGATGGGATGGGGTCAGTTTCACATCGCTGCCGACGTGCGTGAAGTCCAGTGGCTCGGCTCGGTGCCTCGAGATGAGTTATCGACGGGGGCCAAGAACAGTCTGGGATCCATCAGCACGATCTTTCTCGTCCCAGCGGATATCGCCTCCGAACTAGAGCAGCAAGGTTTTGCTTATCGTTCTGACGTCTTGATCCGCTTAGTGCCGATGTCCCCTTTTTTGCAGGTTATGCACCTTCCAAGCTGCCGCTGGACTTGATTTGGCTCTCTCCAGGACCTCCGGCCACGGACTGAAGACCAGTTCGGGCCGATATTCTCCCGATTCCGCCATCAGGTCCATATATTTTCTCTGTTCTGGGGAAAGAGCGCCTAGTCGCTCCAGAAACAAGGCTACGGCCTCGACCATCTCTCCCAGCTTTGGTCGCTCTGCCGGAAGAAGCACCGGGAATAAATCTGACTCTAGTCCACGCTCCTGTCCGAGAAATCTCTCCACCATCGACCCGTCAAGAGATCGGGGGAAGGTGTCAGCCAGCGTCCAGTAGTGGACTACGATGGATTGCAGCAATGCCCAATCATCGAAATCAACCTGCGAAGCCCGGTATAGATCGTAGAGGTCACGTGTGGCTGCGCTTCTTCTCTCCACCAATGCTTTGATCTTACCTGCAATGAGTTCCGCGTACGGAACAACTCTGAATTGCACCTCTGGGATGCAATGTCGGCAAGGTGTCATCTCGTGACCTAGAATGGGAGACCTATTGAGGAAGTTGAGGTCGACCTTGATCATGTCTTCCCCCCAGCGGGTCCGGTACACGAACTTGTAGGTGACCCCTGCATACTCCTCAGGGGGCGCATTGTGCCGATAACCTAACTTGTAGGCCAAAGTCTCCAACTCTCCGCAGATTTCCGGTCGTTCGGCCAGCATCGTGTCCCGCGATACTGCTCCAACATACAGTACATCGATGTCAACGGATAGCCTTGGGATATCGAGGTGGAAAACATTCAGGGCCGTGCCCCCGTGCAAGACCAGCCGGGGGCCGAGGTAGCGATGATCGTTGATTTCGCCGAGGAGCCCGAGAAGGCGTTCTACTTTATCAACGGTCTGTGGTGCGAAGTCGCCCGGTGGTTGGAGGATGGGCGTGGTCACCTCCGCAGCTCCTCGACAGGGTCGAGACCGGCAGGAATATAGAGACTCCAGTCGTTGACCAACAACAAGGGTTGGGCCCGTGTATCCAGGAAATAGGGTCCTTTGCCGAGTAGCGATCGTAGCGCGTCCAGGTCCTCCGTTGTCAGTCTCCAGAGCTGGGGATCCGCAGAGAGCACCCACCCCACCTTGGCGGCTATACTTGGAGAATTGAGCAGATCGACATAGGCGATCAGATTTTCTACGTTCAGCGATGGGAAGCTTCCGACGCTCCGAAGCACCTCCTCGATGCCGCCGGCCCACTTCAAGTTGGCAAGGCAATCGACCAGAGTGCGTTCTCGAGAAGTGACGTTCACGAGTTCGTCGCCTCTTCGCAGCGGCACGACGAGGGTCTTCCATGCATCATTGGCTAGGAGAGATTTTCGCGGGCGGCGGGCCACGAACTCGTAGCCACGGTATTCTAAGCTGAAGGGAGTGCGGGTGGACACTATGGTCACGCGCCGGAAGGGTGCGTGCGCGATCCCATGTGCTTCGAGCGCCGTATGGTATGCGATGACGTAGTCAGTGGCGAGTCTCGATGCGACTATCAATGGATCGGGGACCGATCTTGCGAATGTTCCAACACGAGACGCGTATACGCCCTGTCGAATCCTCTCAGTGTAGCCTCGTTTGAGGGCCTGGTGGAGCCGGTTGAGCACGGTTGAGGAGGGCACATCTGCAGCAAGCGCGGCACGGAACTCGGCTGTTGTGAAGACCGCGTATTGCTCGAGGAACTCTCGTGTAGTCAGGTCGGCTCTTGCCATTGCCTCTCCGATAATCTATCTGGGATAGATTTACGCTATGCTTTTGTCAACAGAGTCAATTTGAATCAACTCTGCAAAGAAATCAATACAAATCTATCACAGATAGATTTGTAATAGCAAATCAGCAACAATCCAGCCGCTCTCTAGCGGGAGCCGGTGCGATTGCCGTTGGCTGGAGGCCGGGTGTCGATCCCGGTGGAGGTCCAAAGGAGGCTGCGATCGAAGCGCGCGAGGTGGCCCTCGCGCAACTGGTGCACTTTCAGCCCCCCGAAAGGTACGGGCCTGAGCGGACACAGTTAAGACGACCTGACGGTGTCACAACAATACGCATTCGTCTAACGAGTGCTGCTGAAATCCACCATCGTCTTCTCTACGATGCCACCCTTCCTGATGTGGTTCCTGATGTCTGCCATCCTCTTGTCGACGTCCTCCAAGACATCGATCAATGCCTTCTCTTCATCCGACATAACGATCACCTCGCCGATACCTCCATTCCTGATCACTATCCTCTTGTCGCCCGCCAAGGCAAGCACGGGGTCGTGGGTTGATATCAGGACCAACTTCTCTTTCTTGACCAGGAATTGGACCGCCTTCCTTCTGTCGATGCCGGCGTTCTCTATCTCGTCGATGAGGACTATCGGCGAGACGCTCAGGAGAGCCGTGTCGGCTATCATCAGCGCTCTGGACTGGCCACCACTCAACTGAGTCAGTGGCGTCGATCGCGCGAATTCCTCTCCGGCCAATTCGTTGGCGCAACTGATGATCTCGTCGATTGCTCCGTCGACATCGGTCAGCATCCGGCTTTCGGCGTGCAATCCTACGAATTCTTCCACCGACAGGTCGACCACGAAGTTCATGTTCTGTGACAGTTGCGCCACCAGTTTGTTCTCGATGGCGAATCTTCTGCTTCTGTCGGGCACCGCGCCGTTGACGAGGATCTGCCTGCCCGTGGGTGTATCCCGTTGAGCCAGGCACTCGATGTCTGCCAACAGCCTGCTCTTGCCGGAGCCTGTCGGCCCCACGACGGCCACGACCTCTCCCACCTTGAGCTCCAGGGTGATCGACTCGGGCTCTCCCGCTTTGTCGCTGCCGCCAAGGATGCTGATGGAGCTCACATCGGGAGCCGAGCCGCTCTTCAATCTTTCCATCCGCTCAAGGAAGTCGGCCAGGTCGCTGATGATCCGCTCTTGGTCGAGTCCGATGTCGTCCAATTCTTCGTCGCGCAGCGAAGAGACCAACGCCTCTATCGTCTGGTCGGTGTCCGAGAAGTTGATGCCGTTGGCGACGAAGAAGTCACCGGCATATGAGTATTTGTCGAGCAGTTCGTTGATGCGAACTGCAGCCAGATCGTTGACCACGCTACCTTCCTTCAGACCCTAGATCCGCATCTTTTTGATGTTGCCCACCTGATAGTCCGTCCCTATCCTGGTCTCACCGGTGCAATAGGAGCAGACCGCAGCCGGCATCGTGAATCTCAGTCGTCCGTCCACCAGACTGTGGACCTCTGCTGCTTCCCGTACGAAGGCGCTCAGATCATAGGCTCCCTGGCCGGTGATGCCGTTGATGAGGAATATCGAAGCGCGCGGGTTGGTCTGCTGGACTTGAAAGACGAAGACCTCCCGCTCGGCCTGCGAGACTATGTCGCCTTTCGTTATGGCCACTATGTCCGCCATCTTGAGCATCGGGCCGATCTTCTTAGGCGTGAAGACCCCAGATAGGCAGTCGATCACACAGACGGAAAGAACACCTTTCACATGGGGTGCGCATCGGTTGCACAGGCCGGCGCTCTCGATCAGCAACACCTCAAGCCCTTCTCTACGCCCCCACTGTACACAGTCCTCGATGTTGCTCATGTAGTAGTGGTCGGGGCACAGATTGCCCGAAAGCCCTACGCGGACCTTGATCCCGAGCTTCTCGTATAGGGCATCGTCGCGAGTCGAGAGACAATCGAACTTCACAACGCCGATCTCGAGCCCGTCGTCTCTGAGGTGCTCGACGGTTCTCATGATCACGGAAGTCTTGCCGGCTGAGGGTGGGCCCGTCACGGTGACCAGCCTGAGAGGTCTCATGGTTCGGTCACCGGTGCCTTGTTGTCATACACGGCGTGAAAATCCTCACAGATGGCCTTGCCGTGGCCCCACATGTCGGTCCCTTTTATGTGGTCCCACCCCAGCCATTTCAGCTTGATCTCCGGGCCGACCCGGTTGACGGCCTTGGGGCTGAAGGCCACGGCACTCATGTCTGCGCACATCTGCCCGTATGTGTGGACGACGAAGTCGATTATGCCCGCGAGTTCTTCTTTCTTCTCTTTCTTCACCAGACAAGACATCGGGATCATCCATGCCCCGTCTTCTGGATAGATGATGGTGGTCTTCTGCTTCCTGCACATCTCTGCGAAGGTCAACGGCATGATGTAGATGGCTTCAGCGTCCCGGTTGTTCGTCCCCACGAGCTTGGTCATCTTGGCCGCGTGGAAGATCCCCTTGGTGTTCTCGGCGATCTTTTTCACGCCCTCGGGGCCGAACTCTTTGAAGAAGTAGTACATCGAGTACTCGAAGATGCGGCCGTTGTTGCCGAAGCCTACGATCTTGTCCCTGTACATCGGGTCGAGCAGGTCTTCCCATCGTCTTGGTAGCGGCAGGTCTCCGAGTTTTGCTTCGTCCACCACTATCACCAGCGCCAAAGCCGCTATGAGGGTATAGGCGTCGTCTTCGCAATCCAGGTATTCGTATCCGCTGCGGATGGGCCTCAGCACGTTCTCGAAATGCCCCTTGGTGACGTATTTCTCTACGAAACGCCCGTCGTACATCTCGTCAAAGGACATGGACATGATGATGTCCGGGAGGCCATCGATGGTATCGGGCTCCCAGAAGCGATCGAAAGCGTGCGGCGCATTGCATCCGTCTACCAGATACGTGTTGACGCGTCTGCCGGTATCCGCCTCATTCTGGGCTACTCGCTCGTATAGTTGGTCCTTGAATAGCGCGTTGATGGGGCAGGCGGTCTTAACCAACAGGTTCACCGGTGCGTCCGGATCGTAGAAGTCATAGGCGATTTGCTGCAGCGCCATATCGGTGCCGAGACGCTCGTTGAGCATGACTAGGAACAGGGCGGGGTCGATGCCTTTGACGCTCAAGACGGTCTTGAGCATCGTGTCCTCTCCCAGGCTGTCGATCAGTTCTGATGTCGTCTCCGCCTTGAAGCCCTTGGCGCGGAAGACATCAAGTAGTTGGGGATGTTGGTGAAGAAGCTCACCAATTCTGTCTGTGGCTGAAATATCCATGATTCGATTTTTCTCCGTCTGAGTGTTGCGGGTTCCGGAGTGTGGGGCTTCTCGTACACTCCGGAACCCGTTTGATTATCGTAAGGAGTTCTCGGTGATCTGGTCGAACTGAGCATCCGTTAGTTCTAAGTGATAGAACTTGGAATAGAACGCCTTCGTCTCCGCGACCATGTCATAGTCATATTTGTCCGGATACATCAATGAACCCAGCCACTTGATTCCCAGTATCCGTGCTACCGAGGGTGGCTCTCCAAACCAGTTGAATGGGGCGCAGGGGATGGTGAAGACCTCAGAGTTCTGGACGGCCGTCATATCTGAATACTTGCTGTTGGTCAACAGTTCAGTGCGCACATCGCTCGCCGCGCCGCCTCGCGTGTGCGGACTGTTGGTGATAATCATGTCCGGGTTCCAGTTGAGCAGTTGTTCCCAGACGACTGTGACTCGTGCGAAAGGGCTCTTAGATTCGACGACGACGACGTTGTCGCCGCCGACAAAGTCGATCAACTCCGAGTGGATCGAACCCTTGGCATACGTGGACAGCACCTCACCGGCGGCGTAATAAATGCTTCTGGCGGAGTCTATCGTCGCAGAGATCTGCTTGGCTTCATCGATGGTGTTCTTGCAGTAGTCGCTCAGTTCCTTGGCTCGGGTCTCTTGGCCTATGAGCTCCCCTATCAAAGTGTAGGTTTCAGGCGTTTTATCTAGAGCGCTGTCCACCATCACGACCGGGATCCCCAGTCTCTTCTGTGCGGCGTAGACTTGAGTCTTCCATTGGTCGTTGATGAATCCGGCATATAGGACCACATCCGGCTTTAATTCGAGCAACTCTTCGATGTTCGTGGTGTCACCCACGATGTAAGTTCCCATGACGGGTAGAGCTTGATATGAATCGACCGTGTACAAGCGCTCCATATCAGAAAGATCGAAGTTCTTCGCACACAGTATGGCGGGATCCAATGTATAAAGCAGTACCGTACCGATGGGTATCGCCGAGAAGACTCTTTCCACTTTCGCCGGGACCACCACTTCTCTGCCTGCCATGTCGGTCAGGACCCTGGTTGTCGCTTCGGTAGTAGGAGGTTGGGTGGTGGCGGGCGCCTCAGTCGATGGGGCGGAGGCGCCCGTGGATGAGGGAGAGGTCTCGGAAGTGCAGCCTCCCAGCAGCCCGACTACTAGTGATAGTAAAACGATGTACAGCAGACCCACGCGCACGCGCCACGGTCTGCGGGGTTGTCTCCAGGATTGTTTCAAGTGCATGTTCATCGTTTCTCCTGACGGTTGCTGCGCAGGACCGAGCCGCCGCCGGTGTTATTGGTGCGGCATACCGAGGAGTCCGCGCGTCTGAGCGTTATACTGTTGCAAGTATATCGCACACAATCTCGTGCAGGTCAAGAGGGGACTCCCTCACCGCGATGAGTCACCCGCTCTGTGTCCGCCCGGCCCTCCATCGGATCGGGCGGCGTGATACTCTGTTTAGTACTACGCTTTGGTCTGATCAGGTCGTCGACAGAGACTGGGGCGGGAGGACAACCACAAATCAACCGCAATGAAAGAGAGAAACGGGCAATGAAACTGCGACTTCGTACGATACTCATGTTGACCGCGTGTCTCATGGTGCTCGGTCTGGCTGCTCTGGTCGTCGGCTGCGGCGACGGCGAGACCACCACTACAGCGGCTCCGACCACTACCGCTGTGGCTCCCACCACCACTGAAGGGGCGACCGAGACCACCGTAGAGGCGCCTGCCGCGACGAGCGGCACGATGGTCGTCAAAGGCAAGGTGGACGATCCCAAAACGCTCACGGTGGACGATCTCAAGGCGATGAACGTCGCCACCATCACAGCCGAACATCCCAAGATGGGCCCGACCGAGTACACCGGTGTGCTGGTCAAGGACATCATGGAGGCGGTCGGGGCTCAGTCTGATGCTACGACGCTCGTCATGGGCGCTACTGATGGCTTCATGGGCCAAGTGGATATCTCGGAACTCGATGCAGATTCGATGATCTCCATCAGCGACGACGGCAAGTTGAACGCGGTGATGCCGGGTCAGACGGGCAAGGCGTGGGTGAGCGACATCATCTCACTGGACTTCCAGTAATACACGATGGACCAGAACTGCGGGCTCTGAAGAGCCCGCAGCGTCATTTACACCTTAGACGAGCTCAAAGCCATGTCTTCGGTCACGGGATTCTGGGGTGCCGTTAACGAAAGGCCGCACGCCACCAACCGGTACAAAGGGGTGCCTTTGCCGACTCCGCCGGATGATGTCGGGGGGTGTAGGTCGGGAAAGGACCCAACCGATGTGACGTGACTCTGCACACCAGCGTATCCGCGGGGCGTGAGCACCGACTTTTCGCCACCCATAAAGTTATCTAATACATCTTGCACCCACACCGCACTGGACGTGACGGCCCTCGAAGTGGGAGAATTGACATCAAATATGAAAATTGGTGCCAAACGATTTGGGAGGCAGTAGTGCAGAGAGTCGCCAAACTATTCATCCTCATGATTGCCTTGATTCTGGCGGTTGCCGTCACTGGTTGTGGAGATGCCAACCCCAGTTCGAGCCTGCCGGTCGTCACCGAATCCGGCACGACTGAGGAGGGCTCCAAAGAACTGCCCCCCGGAGATGTCGCCCTGCTCTACTTGGAGGCAATGCGGGGGGACGTGTCCGGACTCAGAGAATACAATCCGGACACTGAGCTCACGGAGGAAGGGGTTTTTGGGTCCACTAATCAAGCTCTGCTGGAGGTATGGGGGGTCGGTCCCACCGCCGAGCAGGAGACTCAGCTCACTGAGGCCATGCTGGCCGGGCTCTCAAAAGTGGAGTTCAGTGTCGTTGGTGAGGAAGTAGACGGAGAAAGCGCCACGGTGACCGTGGCCATCAGGGGTATCGATATGTCCTCGTCGCTCGAGACTCAGTTCGAAACGATCGGTGGGCAGATCACCGATGACACCGAAGACGAGACCATCATCGCCATTCTCGACCGGGCATGGCGGGAGGCGCCCCTGGTGTCGGAATCAATCAATGTGGACATGCCGTTCCGAGCCGTTTCCGACGGCAGATGGATAGCCGACCCTCAAGGTGGAGCGGATGCGGCCGCCGCTTACATGAAGATGGGAGGCTAGCAACACAGGGCGCCTGATTTCGGGAGTGGGTGCTTAGTCGCTCAGTTGCATCTCTTTGTTGGGGCCGCTCGACCTCCCGAGGGCAAATCCCATCATGAATCCGGATATAACGGCGTTCTGATTCGTCGCGCCCTCGCTCCAATAGCCGGCCGCCTCCAGCAACTCGCGGAAGAGGTTGGGGCTTATGCATGCGGCCACCATGAGGGTGATCATTTCTACGTCGTCGTTTCGTCCTTCGAGGCGATGACTCGTCATAGAGAGGTTGTGGCGGTAGAAGCTGAATTCTTCTAGTTGCTGAAGTCGGTCCAATAGGGTCATATCAGCTGCCTCCTTATTCTGAAGATCTTGAAGATGTATTAAGTAATAAATTAAACAGTCTTATATAATTGTTTTATATTATATTAATTAGGCTACCAACTGACATGGCCGTAGTATAGCATGCGATCGGCGGTTGTCAAGGCTGATGCCGGTCGTCGACTGCTTAGTTTCCGTTTAGCTCCAAGCGCCTGTGGCCTGCCTACCCATTGAGCATCTGCTCTCGATCGGATAGGCTTGGCCGTGTAGTAGGTCGTGTGATTGCGTACTCGATCTTCGCCCGTTGTACGGCGCGAGACTGGAGGTCCGTCATGTTGGCCGCCTTTTCCGTGGTCCCTTTAGGAGTTGGAGAAAGCGTGAGCGGGCTGGTGGCGGGGATGGTGCCACTGATAGAAGCGTCCGGCCTGCCCTACAAGGTGGGAGCCATGCAAACCACCATTGAAGGCGACGAAGCCGATGTCCTGGCCGTCATCATGGACTGTCACCGATACATGCGTGAGAAGGCGCCCAGAGTGTTGACGCACATCACCATCGACGATCGGGCTGGAGCTACCGGCCGGCTTGAGGGCAAGGTGCAGGATCTAGAGAGAATCGTGGGGAGGGAGCTACAG
>JAAYZX010000030.1 GCA_012514635.1 Actinomycetota bacterium | reverse complement strand
TGAGGCGCAGGGCGAGAATCACGTCGGGAGATTCGCTCGCCTCAGCCTCCGCCTTGGTAAGCGCACTTCCCAGTTGTATCAACTCCTGGGTCGATAGGTAGCGTCGCCGCGCCTTCTCCGGGAACTTACGCAGGTGGCGGCAGGGATTGGTTCCGTCTGCTCGCAAGTCCCACACCTCGGCCAGGTTGAACATTTTGGAAAGAACAGCGAGGGCGCGGTTTGCCTGTACCGGAGTGCCAGCCAAGGAGGCGTGAAAGGCGGCCACCTCCGCACGCACAACAGCGGCCACTGGACGTGCTCCCAGCTTAGGCAGGATCACCTTGGTGAGCAGCCGCCGATCCTCGTGGACCGAGCGGTTCTTCTTGTAGATGGTGGCGTGCTCGCTAAGGTAGCGATTCGCGAGTTCAGTCACCGTTGTCGCGCTGGCCGTCGCCGGCTTCTCTTGGGTGAGGGTGGCGTCCTCCTCAAGAAGCAGATTCGCCATCTTCCTGCGGGCGAGTTCGCGGGCTTCGCTCGGTCTCAAAGCCGGGTAGCGGCCCAAGGTGACCCGGTAGGACTTGCCCTGACGGTCGCGGTACTGGAACTGGTAGGATTTGGCGCCGGTTGGCTGCACGCGAATGCCAAAGCCGGGAAAAGTCTCATCCCAGAGGAAGAGCTCTCTGTCCGGGTTGGGAAAGCTCCCGATGAACTGTCTGGTCAGCCTCACCTTCACGTCGGACTCCAAACCCAACAGAGATCGATGTTCTCCCCCGATAGCCTGGCGGCTACCGACCTGACTAGACAGCTCGTGGCTGACAGCCAGTGCTAGCTCCGCCGAGCCAAATTCTCGCGGTAGCACATGAACGCTCTTGTTTCGGACGGAGTCAAGTCCGTCGGAATGTGACGTCTAGATGAACGGCCCGGGGCTTTGTGGAGACACGGCAGCCTGAGGTTGGTTTCTCCGGCCGAAGCCTTGCGTGTGTGCTTTGTGCGTGTTCGGTCTTTCAATCCGGGTGTCGTTGGTTCGAGTCCAACACGGCTCATTAGAAAAGCCCCGTTTTGCGGGGCTTTTTGATTGCCTTTTCCACCTCGGGCTGATTGTCGGCCCTGGGGGAGCCAAAATGTTCACCACGAGTTCACGGGACCTCGTGTATTTCTCGTGTATTTCTCCGGTACCTATCTGACAGTGCGGCTCCGGTAGCTACCTGACACTTCTTGGACGCGCTCCGGTACCCGGGCGACAGTAGTTTCGGTACCTCCCCGACACTTCCGCCCAAGGACTTCTGCTTCCGGACCCGCACCTCCCTTAGGCGAGAGACCAATGCGCCTGAAGAAGGGAGGAGGTGCCCATCGATGCTGGTGGAGTTAGGACTCATGGAACAACGACACAAAGCCGTCTTAGAGGTTTTAGGCGGGCTCCCGGTGGTGGAGGTGGCCCGCCGCTATGGGGTAGCCCGCCAGACCGTGCACGAGTGGATGAGGCGCTACGCCACCTTCGGTTTCGCCGGGCTCTTCGATCGCTCCTGTCGCCCGGCCACCTGCCCTCACCAGATGCGACCGGAGGTGGAGGCCCGCATCGTGGCGCTACGAAGGGCCCACTCCGGCTGGGGGCCCCACATGCTTCGCTATCAGCTGGAAAAAGAGCAGTTGGACTTTGTACCCACTCGTTCCTCTATCTACCGCTGTCTTTGCCGCCACGGCCTCATCGACCCCAAGAAGAGGCGCCGGCGGCGGGAGGACTACCAACGCTCTCGAAAGGAGCCGTTCCATGGAACTGTGGCAGATAGATGGGATGAGAAGGGCGAGCCTCCCCGGGATACCGTTAGGTTCCCGATAGTGGAAACGGGCTCAAGGCCCAAATCGAAGGAGGCTGGCATGAAGGACAGTATCACCATGGCCGAGCGGCCCTCTCTGCCAAGCTGACGTGAGACGATCATCACCCAGAGATTAGTGAACATGAAGGGCGAGATCGGAGCACAGAAGATGTCGTTGTTTGAGAGGAATGGCAAAGGAGACAATAGCGGCCCCGGAGCGGAGCGAGCCGTAGGCGAGCGAAGCTCCTCCGGGGCCGACGCCGGACCGGTGGCGAAGGCACCCGACCCGGAGCTCACCCAGCGGGCGCATCGGCGGCGGTTCACATCGGCTGCGTATTCCGCTGAAACCGATCAGGCGTTCCACGCTCATGCCGATCAGCCGTTCCACGTCATGGCGATCACATCGGAGCGAAGCGACGCTCTTGGTCTTCATTCCTATCAGACTGATCGGCATGGCGTCAACTTGAG
>JAAYZX010000029.1 GCA_012514635.1 Actinomycetota bacterium | reverse complement strand
GGACCAGTCAGCAAGCGGACCGGCCAACTCACCCGAGTGTTGTCTGAGTCTCTCGTGGTCAAACGCATATTGCTTGAAAGCCCCGTAGACATGAGGCCAGCTATCCTTCCAGTACGCCTGCGAATACCATGCTCCCCCGGCCAACTCAGTCCATATGATCGCGTTGACATATGCCTTGTCGCGTGTGTTCTGATCGGCAGAGGATAGGCCCTGGAGGTCTGGTACCATGACCAGCCAGCTGTAGCCAGGACGGAACTTGTCTGAATTCAGATCCCTGCTCTCCTTTGCCGCGTGGGTATCCGGAGGTCGGGGAGACAGCAAGGCGCGGGCAGACTCCCAGAGCTCGTACCTCTTCCATTTTGCTGTGTGCTCCGAGATTCGCGAGAAAGTCTCTGCCAGCGGCACCTTGTCCTTGTCGTTCAACTGCGAAGGCATTACCCATAAGGCTGCGTCCACGGCAGCCCGGGCGAAGGTCATCTGCGACGAGTCGTGCCGTCGAAGTGCCGCGTCGCAGACCCGCAATGCCGCCGCCATCCTAACGGCCCACGTTTCAGAGGTGGCCTGGCCGAGGAGGTCCTCCTGCAATAGTGCAGCAGAGGACTCAACGAAGGCCGCCATGTTGTTGCCTTCGGCGAGAGCTGATTGCGCAGCGCCTAAGTGGTTCGTCGTCCACCAAGTGTGGAATGTAATGCCACCACCGACTGCCAACGCTATGGTCAATGCGACTACCGGCCATTTCACCCATCGGACATGCCACCCAAATGGCGCCAGACCGGTTGAGAGTGCAAATCCCAGAGCTGCGGCTCCGAGCAAGCCCACCACGAACGGAGCGTGACGGTAGGTCGGCATCAACGGCACCAGGAGGGGAGAGAGCAGCGCCCAACCGACCAACGCCCCGCCCAGGGCGCTTACGACTATGGTTCCGGTTAGCAGCCAGGCATCAGCGACCGATAGGCTTTTGGAGCGGGTGGATTCCCGGTGGGTCATTCTCCGCCATATTGGTGTCGGGAGACACGCGGTGCATACGGGCGTACCTCCGCTGAGTTTCAGGCATGCGCTGCAGACGCTGCGGCCGCAGCGTTGGCACAGGGCTACACGGGGACGGTCGGGGTGACGATAGCAGTTAGCGACTGCGGCAGCTACTTCCAGGGGCTCGTACCGGATTGTCGGTTCTGCCAGTCGTCCCTCGTCATATGCCTTGCGCCGGAGGGGATCGGAGAGGACTTGGTACGCCTCGTTTACTAGCTTCATCCGTTCCTCGGCCCAATCTCTGCGGTCCTCGGGGTTAGCGTCGGGGTGATAGCGTCGAACCAAGGCTATGTAAGCCTTCTTCATCACCTCGGTACTAGCTCTCTCGTGGATCTCCAGAATCTCGTAGTAGTCTGGAAGCGGCATATCATTGTCTCCGGTTGCTGGCGATGAAGACCTTGGTCACGTCCAACCACAGGTAGAGCAGTTCACCGCCGACCGTGAGGCCCAGCCAGAGTAGCCACGCGAGCAACGCATTAGCGGCGAGGCATCCGATGCCGAGCAAGAGCCCCAGCCCTATAGAACCGCCGTGTACCCCCCAGGCTATCCAGTAGATGCAGTACACCACGCCCAATGCGATGAGAATCCATTTCAGCACCGCACCGGTCCTGACGAGGAGTGATGCCTGAGTCAGCAACGCCGGATAGGCCTGTCCCTCGTGCTCGATGGTCCGGCGGAGTACGGAGTGGGCGGTCAAGCGCCGGTCTGCCGGAGCTTGAGTGGGGGGCATTGCCGCCCGAGCACTACCGGAAGTCGGCGTGGGGATGGCCGGCATCGAGGTTCCGCACTGCGGACAGAACCGATCACTAGGCTCAAGCTCGGCGTTACATTGGGGATTTGGGCAACGCATCAGTGGCTCTCCTCCTGGTTTCCGTTGGCGGGCAAGGCCGGCGGTTGGGGCTCTCCATCGCCGGGCAGCGCAGTGACAACCAATGTGCCGCCGCACTGCCGGCAGAACCGATCACCGGACGCAGCCTGTGCCCCACAGGCGGGACAGGTGATTCCTCCAAGGCGTGGTAGGCAGGCGTCCGTGGATGGAATGGACGGAGGCAACTGGTGCAACGCCGGAACAACGGAAGCTGGAAGCTCAGCGACCGTTCTGCCACTCTCCAGCAGCTCACCATAGAGTTCGGGAAGGTTATCCCACATCCGCGCCCCGACCGCCCAGTGTACAAGGTCGAGCGGGGCCGCATCCGCTCTCACTACGCCGTTCAGTGTCACCCGCTCGCCGTTCGTGAGATCTATGAGTACGTGGACTCGGAGTACCCCGGCGGCGCGCTGATCGTAAGCAGCAATCCGACAAAGCGGGAAGGTCAAGTAGTCCGTGCCGTCGGGTCGTCTTGCCACGAGTCGGTAGTTGCTCAAGGCCCAGGAATCCTCGCGTGCTCCGAGCAAGAATTCGCCTGGGAAGACGGGCTGATCCTGGGTAAGAAGGGTGGCCGCCCAGTCGAATAAGGCGAGCTTGGCAGTGCCCAGCAGTTCCTCCTGGTCAGCCGCAAAGCTGTGCTTGCCCGCAGTCTGGGTACCAACCGCATCCATGGTGTTACCGAAGAGGTCCACGGTCTTGGCAGCACCGGACTCGGCCATTGGCTTCGCCACCTCCGTGAAGTCAGACAGGGCTTCGAACAGCAATTCCCTTACTGAGGGATCATCAGGTGAAGCATGAACAGCGCCATCCAGGCATTCGATGCTGCGTACGAGGCCGAGCAGCTCCGACCGGGCGTCTCCCGATGCAGCGGCCCTGCGGAGACTCGTCTCGACCAAGCTTGCAGCGGAGCGCGTCTGATGCAGTTCCCGTTGGTGGCTTTGCAGAGCCTCTGTCGTCGAGTGCAACCAGGTCTCCGTGGAGTTGGCGGCAGATGCGATGGACTCGATCGCTTCGCCGAGCTCATCCTGAGACGCCTCACCACGCGAGAGATGGGTCGCCCGCCGCGCGAGGCTGGTAATCCGTGTGGCAAGCTCCCTCCCGTCGGCCTCTGTGCGCTGCAACGCTGCGCGCGCTGTCTCAACGCTGACCAGCGTGTTAAGAAGCGCCCCTATGCCTTGGAG
>JAAYZX010000028.1 GCA_012514635.1 Actinomycetota bacterium | reverse complement strand
TGAGACGACAGGCCTCCCTAGCTCAGCTGGCAGAGCACTTCCATGGTAAGGAAGGGGTCATCAGTTCGAATCTGATGGGAGGCTCCAGGCCTCATCTGGGCGGCGTAGCTCAGTTGGTCAGAGCAGCGGAATCATAATCCGCGAGTCCGGGGTTCGAGTCCCTGCGCCGCTACTGAGTTCAGTGCGGGCTGTGGGCAAGACCTCCACAGCCCAACGCTGGCTTATGCGTTGTGCTACTATCGGGTCTGGTCTTCAGTCCGAAATGGGGAAGCAATGCGCGTGCGAGTGACCTTTGCCTGCCAGGAATGCAAGCGCAGGAATTATACGAGCATGAAGAACAAGCGGAACGATCCCGAGCGGGTTGAACTGCGTAAATTCTGTAAGTGGTGCGGTACCCACACTCCGCACAAAGAGACCAAGTAAGAGGAGAGCACAGGGCAGTAGCTCCAACGGTAGAGCGCCGGTCTCCAAAACCGGATGTTGGGGGTTCGAATCCCTCCTGCCCTGCCACCCCTTTCTCAGTGATAAGGACTAGACACCTATATGGCAAAAAATACCGCCACCAAGGTCGGCTCTAAGTCTCGTACAGGTTTAGGTGCTGCCGTGAGTCGCGCGCGGTCTCAACAAGCGGTCGCGAAATCAGGGCAGGCGCAGGCTCCTAGAGGTAATCGTCTGCGTCGCTATCTCCGCGAAGTGAAAGTGGAGATGGGTAAAGTGACGTGGCCAAACCGCACTGAAGTGGGGCAGGCTACGTCCGTTGTGATTGTAGCGGTGGTGATTGCATCAGCATACATTGGGGTGCTGGACGTCATATGGTCCAATATTGTGAGATTAGTCAGGCTCGGCTAGCACCGGCCGTTTGGGGAAAGTGAGTCGGTAGCGCAGTGGAGCCAAGATGGTATGTCATCAATACTTACTCTGGACATGAGAATAAAGCTCGTGTCAATCTGGAGCGTCGTATTCAATCGTTGAACCAGGTCGAGAGCTTCTTTGACATCGTTGTTCCCACTGAGCAGGTGATTGAGACCAAGGGTGGCGAGAAGATCCAGGTGGAGAAGAGGATCTTTCCTGGATACATTCTTGTGCACATGGTTCTCACTGATGAATCGTGGTCCTTGGTGAAGAATACGCCAGGGGTCACTGGTTTTGTGGGCTCGGAGAACAAACCTACTCCACTCAGCCCTGTGGAAGTGGATCGTATCCTCCATACCTCTACTGCCGAGAAACCTAAGGCTAAGGCTGAATTCGTGGTGGGGGATCAGGTGCGTGTTGTTACTGGACCGCTTACCGACTTCACGGGTGAGGTCGCGGAAGTGAATATCGAACAGAGCAAGCTGAAGGTGATGGTGTCCATATTCGGAAGGGACACTCCCACCGAGTTGGGCTTCGAGCAGGTCAAGAAGATCTAGTAAACGGGAGTCGGAAGTGGCCAAGAAGGTACGGGCTATCGTCAAGCTGCAGATCAACGGCGGGCAGGCAACACCGGCCCCTCCTGTGGGCCCCGCTCTGGGTCAGCACGCCGTCAATATCATGGAGTTCTGCAAGGCGTATAATGCCCAAACGCAGGATAAGGTGGGCACTGTGGTACCGGTAGAAATCACGGTGTTCGAGGATCGATCGTTCACGTTTATTCTGAAGACGCCTCCTGCCGCGGTTCTTATCAAGGAGATCACCGGTTTATCAAAAGGCGCCTCGATGTCTCGCCGCGAAACAGTGGGGAAAATCACTCGGGAACAGCTCAGGACCATCGCTGAACAGAAGCTACCCGACCTGAACTGTACCGATATAGATGCGGCCATCAACATATTGGCCGGTACGGCGCGCAGTATGGGTGTATCGGTGGAGGGCTGATTGGTCGCAAGATTCACCAGGCTTTAGAAGGGCAAACGCGAAAGGTGGGAGGGTGCGGTACCCGTTATGACCACCAGGAGGAATCACAGTGGGCAGGGATTCTAGGCAGTACAAAGAAGCCAAGAAGGCGATCGAGCCGGGGAAGGTGTACAGCGCCACAGAGGCCGTGCGCCTTCTTAAAGAGATGAAGACCGCAAAGTTTGACGAAACGGTTGAACTCCATATCAGGCTTGGCGTCAACCCTCGGCACGCGGACCAGCAGGTTCGCGGTACGCTTATGCTTCCGCACGGTACTGGAAAAACAGTGCGCTTGGCCGTGTTCGCTAAAGGCGAAAAGGCGACAGAAGCAGAAGAGGCCGGCGCTGAGTTCGTTGGTGCCGAAGATCTGGCTCAGAAGGTGCAGGAAGGTTTTCTTGACTTTGATGCCGCTATTGCTACTCCTGACATGATGGGGGTTGTGGGGAAGCTGGGGCGGGTTTTGGGGCCTCGTGGCCTGATGCCGAATCCTAAGGCCGGGACTGTCACATTTGAAGTGGATAAAGCGGTGAAGGACATGAAGGCCGGGAAGGTAGAGTACCGGACGGATAAGTTTGGTGTGGTCCACCTGATCATAGGTAAGAAATCCTTTGACGAAGAGGCCCTCTCGGAGAATTATCGTGAAGTGATCGATGAAATCGTTCGCGCCAAGCCGGCGGCCGCGAAGGGTAAGTACCTGCGCAGCTTGACCATGACCAGCACTATGGGTCCCGGCATACCTATCGATACTGGAAAGGCCCGCACCTCAGGAGAAGAAGGACTTACGTAGACGGTTGCGGGCGCCCGGCAGCGGGGCTATACTGCTGCTTCCTTGCCTGAGACAGTCGGTTCCCTTAAGGGCATAAGTAGGCGTACAGCATTAGCCGGCCGAGGCGGGATGACAAAGAAAGAGCGCCCGTATTACGGGTTGCAGCTTTGCGTCCACCTCTGTTCTCAGGGGTGGATATTTTTTGCAGAAAGGAGGGATAGCGCGTGGCTAGAGCCGACAAAGCGGAGAGAGTGGAAAGAATGCTCTCAGAGATGTCCGAGGCCTCGGTGATGTATCTGATGGATTTCCAAGGCCTGACTGTGGCGGAGATAACAGACCTGCGGCGCCGCCTGAATGGGGCGGGCGCGGCTCTACAGGTTGTGAAGAACACGCTTGCCAGGCGGGCGGCCGCCCAAGCCAGCTTGGAAGGTATGAGCGAGTTGCTGACGGGTCCTTCCGCCGTAGTTTACTGCCGAGATGACGCTGCGGTTGTCGCCAAGGTGATCCAGTCGTTCATTCGGGAGAAGCGTAAGGCAGCCATCAAAGGCGGCTTCCTGGAGCAGAAGAGCATTAGTGTCAGCCAGGTCGAGCAGATGGCCACACTACCGTCTCGCGAGGAGCTTCTCGCTCAAGTGGTGAGCGGTATTGCGGGACCGCTGTACGGTTTGGCAACTGTTCTCAATGGCCCCATTAGGGGGCTGGTAGTGGCGATGGATCGTGTTCGTGAGCAGAAGGCCCAGGAGGCTGCCTGAGGCCGGGTGATTCAGAGCATCAAGGATGATGTGAAGAGGGCTTAGCCCGCTGTAGACGGAGGCAGATGGATAATGACCCCGCAGGAACTGATAGAAGAGATCAAGAAGATGTCGGTTCTGGGCCTGGCCGATCTGGTCAAGGCGCTGGAAGAGGAGTTTGGTGTGTCGGCGGCCGCGCCGCTAGCGGTGGCGGCTGCGCCGGCGGCAGGTGCGGCCGCCGGGCCCGCTGAAGAGGAGAAGACGGAGTTTGACGTGATTCTCACCGCCGTGGGTGAGAAGAAAATCAACGTGATTAAGGTCGTGCGTTCTGCTACAGGCCTGGGTCTGAAAGAAGCGAAAGACTTGGTGGATGGCGCTCCCAACTCGGTCAAGCAGGGTGTCAGCAAGCAGGAAGCTGAAGACCTGAAGAAGGACCTCGAGGAAGCCGGCGCCGCCGTCGAGCTTAAGTAAGAATATATGTGACGTGGTCGTCGACGGTTGGCCATATGGCCAACCGTCGACGACGAAGCGCCGCTAGGTCGGGTACACTAGAAGATGTGTCCGACCTAGCGGCGCTTCGCACCTGCTATTTATGTGATAGACTCCAAGGTTGCGCATAAGCCCGTGCAAAACCCCCGACGCATGTGAGGAGTGACCCCGCTTGAGCCTCAGCACGACTCCGAAACCGCGTACCTCTTTTAGTAAGCTGAAGCAAATTCTCGAAGTTCCTAACCTTATCGACATCCAGGTCAAGTCCTTCGAATGGTTCGTCAAGGAAGGTCTTAAAGAGACCATTCAGGACATTAGTCCTATCGAAGACTATACCGGCAATTACGCGGTCGAGTTTGGCGTTTACGCGTTCCGAGAACCTTCGCTCTCTATTAAAGAGTGCAAGGACAAGGACATGACACTGGCGGCTCCGCTGTTCATGGAGATCAGCTTCATCCGCAAAGATACGGGAGAGATACGTAGGCAGGAGGTCTTCATGGGGGACTTCCCTATGATGACCGAACACGGCACCTTCATCATCAATGGCACTGAGAGGGTTATCGTTACGCAGCTGGTACGGTCCCCAGGAGCCTACGTGATGAGTGCTAAGGATCCAACGAAGCAGGTGCTCATGGCCAATTTGATGCCGGCTCGGGGTTCCTGGTTGGAGTTTGAGATCGACAAGCGCGGTGTGGCCCACGTGCGTATTGACCGCAAGCGTAAGTTGCCGGCCACCACCTTCCTGCGGGCCATGGCCGGTATCGGCAACAACGTGACCGGTGACGAGCCCGGGTTCTTGGAGCAGGGCTCTGACGAAGAAATTCTCAGCTTGTTTGACAACAACGTCTTCATTCAGAATACATTGGAGAAGGACTCCATCGGCACCGTGGAAGAAGCGCTGGTGGAGCTGTTCAAGAAGCAGCGTCCTGGCGAGCCTCCCACGTTGGAGGCCAGCCGTAACCTGTTGCGCAACATCTGCTTTGACCCCAAACGCTACGACCTCACACGCGTAGGGCGGCACAAGCTTAACGCGCGGCTCAATCTAGATATCCCGGAAGATGTGCGGGCGTTGCGTAAGCTCGACATCGTGGAATTGGTACGCGAACTCGTCAGCCTGCCGGTGGATATTGACCACGAAGGCCTACTGATGGATGCCAAAGACTTGGCCGAAGTGGCCGTCCATCTGCCCTGGGACGAGCAGGTGCATCGTCTGGATGAATACGAGAACTTCGGAAACCGTCGTCTGCGTACGGTAGGAGAGTTGGTGCAGGAGGCGTTCCGCATAGGGCTGTATCGCATGGAACGCGTGGTTCGGGAGCGCATGACCACGGAAGACGTGGACACCATCACTCCGCAGTCCATCATCAATATCCGGCCGGTGGTAGCCGCGCTCAAGGAGTTCTTTGGTAGTTCGCAGCTGTCGCAGTTCATGGACCAGACCAACTCGTTGGCTGGGCTCACGCACCGGCGTCGCTTGTCGGCCCTGGGCGCCGGGGGCCTCACTCGTGAACGGGCACCCATCGAGGTGCGCGACGTGCACTCCACCCACTACGGTCGCATGTGCCCCATCGAGACGCCGGAGGGGCCCAACATCGGGCTCATCGGCTCGCTGGCCAGCTACGCACGGGTGAATGATTTCGGTTTCATCCAGACTCCGTACCGTAAGGTAATTGAGGGGCGGGTCACCAACGAGATCGATTGGCTGACGGCATACGAGGAGGATAAGTACACCATCGCCCAGGCCACGGCCGAGTTCGATCCGGAGACGGGCGAGCTTCTAGAAGATGCCGTGCTCTCCATCAGCACGGGTGGGGAGTATGTCAGCGCTCCTAAGATGGAAGTGCATTACATGGATGTCTCGCCTCAGCAGATCGTGTCGGTGGCCACGGCGCTCATCCCCTTCCTGGAACATGACGATGCCAACCGGGCGCTCATGGGTTCCAACATGCAGCGCCAGGCGGTGCCGTTGCTGCGCTCGGAGGCCCCGCTTATCGGTACGGGCATGGAGTTTCGTGCCGCCGTAGATACCGGAGACGTAGTGCGTGCCAAGCGCGCAGGTCGGGTACGAGGGGCTTCGGCGGAGCGCATCCTGATAGAGACGGCCACAGGCGAGATCGATCGCTACGACCTGCTCAAGTTCGAGCGCTCTAACCAGGGCACACTGATGCACCAAAAACCGGTGGTGGACGTGGGCCAAGAAGTGGAGGAGAGGGCGGTATTGGCCGACGGCGCTTCCACTTTCATGGGCGAACTGGCTTTGGGCCGCAACCTGCTGGTGGCCTTCATGAGTTGGGAGGGCTACAATTTTGAAGACTCCATCATCATCAGCGAGCGCCTACTCAAGGACGATGTGCTCACCTCCATCCACATCGAAGAGCACGAGATCGAAGCCCGCTCCACCAAGTTGGGGGATGAAGAGATAACGCGCGATATTCCCAATCGTTCCGAGGAGTCGCTGGCGGACCTGGATGAGGACGGTATAGTGCGCATTGGGGCGGAAGTGAGCTCGGGAGATCTCTTGGTGGGTAAGATCACGCCCAAGGGCGAAACCGAACTCACGGCGGAAGAAAAACTCATCCGCGCCATTTTCAAGGAGAAGGCCCGCGAGGTGCGCGATACCTCGCTCAAGGTGCCGCACGGCGAGAAGGGCGTAGTCATCGATGTCAAGGAGTTCTCGCGGGACAACGGGGATGACCTGGCGCCCGGCGTCAACCGGCTGGTACGCGTGTACGTGGCCAAGAAGCGCAAGATTGCGGAGGGCGACAAGCTGGCCGGTCGTCACGGCAACAAGGGCGTCATCTCAAAGATTGTGCCAGAAGAGGACATGCCCTTCATGGAGGACGGCACACCGGTGGATATCATTTTGAATCCCTTGGGTGTGCCTTCGCGTATGAATATCGGCCAGGTAATGGAGACGCACTTGGGTTGGGCTGCGCACCACGGCTTCTATAGGGTGGAGCGCAACGAGCTCGATATGGAAGTGGACGACGAGATCCGTCGCAAAGACATGACCTGGGATGAAGAGCTGGCCTTGGTCCGCAAATACTACCGGGTGGTGGATGATTCTCCCGGTAGGGGACCGTCGCCGGTGGCGACACCTGTCTTCGACGGCGCCACGCAGGACGAGGTAGACCGCGCTCTACTGGGTTGGGCTCTGGCGCACCCGAACGGTGAAGTGCACATGCGGCTCAACCTCAATCGTCCCGACGGCACCAAGGTGAGTGGCAAGGTTCAGCTCTATGATGGCTTGAGCGGTGAGCCCTACGAGGAAAAGATCACCGTGGGCTACATGTATATGCTCAAACTTCACCACCTTGTGGACGACAAGATCCATGCGCGCTCTACGGGACCCTACTCCCTGGTCACGCAGCAGCCGCTGGGCGGCAAGGCTCAGTTTGGCGGGCAGCGTTTCGGAGAGATGGAAGTGTGGGCGTTGGAAGCCTACGGCGCTGCCTACACGCTTCAAGAGATGCTTACCATTAAATCTGATGACACGGTGGGGCGGGTCAAGAGCTATGAGACCATCGTCAAAGGCGAGAACATAGCACGGCCGGGTATCCCCGAGTCCTTCAAGGTGCTCATCAAAGAGATGCAGGCGTTGTGCCTCGACGTCAACGTGACGAGCGAGGAAGGCGGTGTGCTCGAGGTAGCCGAGGAAGAGGATGACTTGCTGCGGGCCGCCGAAGAGCTGGGCATTGATCTGGCCGCCCGCCGGCGCGCCGAGGAGCGCGCAGCGGAAGCGCAGGCTGCGTTGGTGGCCAACAAGTCCGCTCTTGGTTTCGATGAGAACGAGGATGCAGTGTCACTCGAGGTGGAAAAGCCCGGCGACGGTCTCGGGGACGAAGAAGATCTTGAAGAGATCGTCGCGGAGTTGGACGGCGAACCGTTCGATGTGGAGCAGGCGGGGCTGGGTGTAGAAACCGGCCCGGGCATGCACATCGCCGAGGATGAGGAATAGGAGCCTTCTTTGATCGATATTAATGAATTCGATGCTATCACCATCGGTCTGGCTTCCCCCGAACAGATCCGGGCTTGGTCCTCAGGCGAGGTGACCAAACCGGAGACCATCAACTACCGCACACTCAAACCGGAGAAAGACGGCCTATTCTGCGAGCGCATCTTCGGCCCCACCAAAGACTGGGAGTGTTACTGCGGCAAGTATAAGCGCGTGCGCTACAAAGGCATCAAGTGCGAGCGCTGCGGAGTGGAGGTCACCCGCGCCCGGGTGCGCCGCGAGCGCATGGGGCATATCGATTTGGCGGCGCCGGTCAGCCACATCTGGTACTTCAAAGGCGTGCCCAGCCGCATGGGCTATCTGCTCGACATCTCGCCCAAGCAGTTGGAGCGCGTCCTTTACTTCTCGGCCTCAATAGTGACCTGGGTGGATGAAGAGAAGAAGGAGAAAGATCGCGTAACTCCCTGCTGCCGGGTGGAGTACTGGGTGGACGACCAAGGATCCATCTTCGAAGACTACGATGAGGATCTAGACCGCCGTATCCGTCAGCGCAGCGAGGGGGAGCAGGGCCTGGAACGCCGCGAGAAGCTGCTCACCCTGCCCGATAAAGTGGAGTGGGATGTGGAGCGGCTGCTGGAAAAACGCGACCGGCTGAAAGTCAAGACCATGGCCGAGCGCGACAAGCGCATCTCGGTGCTGCTGGGCAACTCCACGCCCGATGAGGATGACATCGTGGCCCTGGGCCTGGATGAACTTCCGGTGTCCGAGCGCACCCAGCACGAAAGAGATACAGAGATCGCGCGTCTGCGCCAGGAGGCGGATCAACGTCTACGTGACCTGGATCGCCGTACAGAAGAGCAGGTCAACCGCCGCCGCGATCTGTGGTACATATTCGACGAGTTGGTCAGAAAGACGGCCATTTTCTACGGGCAGCGCGCCCGCTCCGAGGACAACCTGCACGAAATTGAGCTGGGAGAGATGTTCTTCCGCGAACTCAAGGAGCGCTACGGTAGTCCGTTCGGGGACGGCGTGTACTTCCGGGGAGGCATGGGGGCGGAGGCCATCCGTGAACTTTTGGCGGCCGTGGACCTGGATGATGAAACCACCTCACTGCGGGAAACCATCAAGACCAGCAAAGGCCAGAAGCAGAGCCGCGCGGTCAAGCGGCTCAAGGTGGCGGAGGCCTTCGCGCGTAGCCAAAACCGGCCGGAGTGGATGATCTTGGAGACCATCCCCGTGATCCCGCCGGAGCTTAGGCCCATGGTACAGCTGGATGGTGGTCGTTTTGCCACCAGTGACCTCAACGATCTGTACCGCCGCGTCATCAATCGCAACAATCGCCTCAAGCGCCTGTTGGACCTGGGGGCGCCGGAGATCATTGTCAACAACGAGAAGCGCATGCTGCAGGAAGCGGTGGATGCGCTGTTTGATAACGGCCGCCGGGGCCGGGCAGTAGTGGGCCCGGGCAACCGACCTTTGAAGTCGCTCTCAGACATGCTCAAAGGCAAACAGGGGCGCTTCCGGCAGAATCTGCTGGGTAAGCGTGTGGACTACTCGGGCCGCTCGGTGATCGTAGCGGGCCCGGAGCTGCAGCTACATCAGTGTGGTCTTCCTAAGACCATGGCGCTCGAGCTCTTCAAACCCTTTGTTATGAGCCGGCTGGTGGAGCGCAAACAGGCACAGAACATCAAGGCGGCCAAGAAGATCGTGGAGGGCGAAGCCTCTGAGGTGTGGGACATCTTGGAGGAGGTTATCAACGAACACCCGGTGCTGCTCAACCGCGCTCCCACCCTGCACCGCCTGGGCATCCAAGCTTTTGAGCCCAAGCTCATCGAGGGCAAAGCCATTCAGCTGCACCCCTTGGTGTGTACGGCGTTCAACGCCGATTTCGACGGCGATCAGATGGCCGTGCATCTGCCCTTGTCGGTGGAGGCGCAGGCGGAGGCGCGTATCCTCATGCTGTCCTCCAACAACATTCTGTCGCCTGCCCACGGCAAGCCCATCGCCGTGCCCAGCCAGGACATGATCTTGGGAGTTTACTATCTCACCCACTTCGAGGGACCGGATCTGAGAGCCGTCGATCCGGCCGACCCTGAGGCTCTGACCACGCTTCACCCGCGGCCGCGCCCCTTCAACGATGCCGCCGAGCTGGAGGCGGCGCTTCTAGCCAAGGCCGTGCGTCTGCAGGATCCCATTCTGTTTCGCTGGGACGGTCGTCGCCTGGTGACCACAGTGGGGCGGGCACTGCTCAACTCTGCCGTGGTGCGTGGATTGAGCGCTTATTTCGGCGAGGAGTGGGAAAAGTCTGCTGTCGACGGCATCCCGCCGCACAAAGACGACTACCGTTTCCAGAATCACCCCATCACCAAGAAGGAGATGTCGGCCTTTGTGGGGGATCTGGTGGAATATTACGGCGCTACAGCCGTGGCCAGCATCCTCGATGTGCTGAAGAGCCTGGGCTTTCGTTATGCCACTCTGGCTGGAGTCACCATCAGCAAAAACGATATCGTGGTGCCGCCTGAAAAAGAGGAGATTCTCGACAAATACGAAGAGAAGGTGGGGCTGCTGCAGAAGCGGTACCAGAAAGGTGCGCTTACTGAATCCGAACGCCATGATCGGGTAACTGAGCTTTGGACCGAGGCTACCGACGAAGTTGCCGAGGCCATGGAGCGTAACCTGCGACGCCTCAACCCCATCTACATGATGGCCAACTCCGGTGCCCGTGGCTCGATCAAGCAGATCAGGCAGTTGGCGGGTATGCGCGGCCTCATGGCCAATCCTAAGGGCGAGATTATCGAGCGCCCCATCAAGGCCAACTTCATGGAAGGGCTGTCGGTGCTGGAATACTTCATCTCCACGCACGGCGCCCGCAAAGGCCTGGCCGACACTGCGCTGCGCACGGCCGACTCGGGCTACCTTACCCGTCGTCTGGTGGATGTCTCCCAAGACGTGGTCATCCGCGAGGAGGATTGCGGGACTCAGGCATCCATAGGGATCCCCCTGCGCAAAGAAGACAAGATCAACGAACACCTGCTGGGCCGCCTGTTCGGTGCCGATGTGGTGGATCCCGAGACGGGAGAGATCCTGCACCGGCGCAACGATCACATCACCAAAAAGGTGCTGGAGCGGCTGGATACGGTGTTTGCCGACATTCGTTTCCGAGACATGAAGCTGGAGGTGCGCTCGGTCCTGGTCTGTGAGAGCGAATACGGTGTGTGCCAGCGCTGCTACGGCAGATCGCTTGCCACCAACGAACTCGTGGCCATCGGTGAGGCCGTAGGTCACGTGGCGGCGCAGTCCATCGGTGAGCCCGGTACTCAGCTCACCATGCGTACCTTCCACCTGGGAGGCGTGGCCGGTCTGGATATCACCCAGGGCCTTCCCCGGGTGGTGGAGCTCTTCGAAGCCCGCAAGCCCAAGGGCCAGGCTCGAGCCATAGAGACGGGAGGAACCGTTCACATTGAAGACGGTGACAAAGCCGTCAAGGTCCATATCGTATCAGCGGACGGTGAGACCAAGCACTCCTACACCGTGAGTCGCCGCCAACGTCTGTTGGTACGCGACGGCCAGGTGGTGGATGCCGGAGATCAGCTGTATGAAGGCTCTCTCAACCCGCACGAATTATTGGACGTCTTGCGCAACACGTACAACGAGACCTATTTGGACGATTCATTGGCGCCGCCTTTCATGGGTATGCTGCGCGTGTCTCAGTACATCGTGGAAGAGGTGCAGCGTGTCTACAAGAGTCAGGGCGTGGACATCAACGATAAACACATCGAGCTCATCGTGCGTCAGATGACCAAGAAGGTAATCGTGGACAGCCCCGGAGACACCTACTTCCTGCCGGGACAGATGGTTGATCGCTCAACCGTGGTTCGGGAGAATCAGGCGATAGAAGAGCAGGGCGGAGAGCCGGCCACCTTCGGTGAGGTTATCCTGGGCATCACCAAGGCCTCTTTGGCCACGGAGAGCTTTTTGTCGGCGGCCTCCTTCCAGGAGACCACCAAAGTGCTGACCGACGCCGCTTTGGAAGGCAAGACCGATCACCTGCGCGGTCTCAAGGAGAACGTGATCATCGGCAAGCTCATCCCCGCCGCTACCGGGCTGAAGGCTTATCGCAACGTGGACGTGATCTCTACCAAGCAACGGGGCGGTCTATTCGGCATGGAAGGCGACCTCGACGCGTTCGGCGCGCACGCTCTGAGCCCCGAGCAGGAATGGGCCAGACTGATGGGTGCCGGCCGTCGCGAAGAAGATGATATTCCTATCGATGATCTGGAACTGCCCACCTATATCCACTCAGTGCTCAGCCGAGCAAGTATCGAGACTGTGGGCGAAATCATTGAACGCACCTCTACCGAGCTTCTGGCCGTGCCCGGGTTTGGCCAGAAGAGTTTGGAGGAGGTGAGAGCCCGCCTGCTGGAACGCAACTGGTGTCTCAAGGACGATGTCATTGAGCCACTGGAAGATTCTCTCCCTTCAGACGAGCCCGAGCTCGAAAGTGATCAAGTAGAGCGAGTAGAGCGGCAGCCGGAGGAGGGTGTAGAAGCATGAACGAGTGCGGCCGCGTTTCTTGTCGCGCTTGTGCGCCTTTGCTATACTTCGCCGCCGCGGCTTCTGCCGTGGACGTGATGACACTGTGAGTAGGGAGCATTTGTGCCGACCATCAATCAGCTGATACGGAAAGCGCGGGTCTCGCAGAGCAAGAAGACCAAGACGCCGGCGCTTAAGGGAGCGCCGCAGAAGCGCGGCGTTTGCACTCGTGTCTATACAACTACCCCAAAGAAGCCTAACTCGGCTCTGCGCAAAGTGGCTCGCGTCCGCTTGGTAAACGGCATGGAGGTCACTGCGTATATTCCGGGCATCGGCCACAATCTACAGGAACACTCTGTGGTGCTCATCAGAGGCGGTCGGGTCAAGGATCTGCCGGGTGTGCGTTATAAGATTGTTCGTGCCGCACTGGACGCGGCCGGGGTGGCCAACCGGAAGCAGAGCCGTTCCAAGTACGGCGTCAAGGCCGGTAGCTAGGCCTGGGAAGCAAGGATCATGAGAAGAACTAAAGCAGCAAAACGTGATATCCAGCCGGATCCGGTTTTTAAGAACCGCCTGGTGACGCAGGTCATAAATCGCATGATGGTCGACGGCAAGAAATCTACCGCTGAACACATCATGTATGATGCTATGGCCATCATCCGTGAGCAGACCGGGAATGATCCGGTTGTTGTCCTGAAGGAAGCAGTAGAGAACGTCAGGCCGCAGCTGGAAGTGCGGTCACGGAGAGTTGGTGGGGCCAACTACCAGGTGCCTGTGGAAGTGCCTACACGGCGGTCGTACACGTTGGCGATTCGTTGGCTGGTGACTCATAGCAGATTGCGTCGTGAGAAAAGGATGTCTGAGCGTCTGGCGGCCGAGCTCATAGATGGATACGGTCGCACCGGCGCTACTATGAAGAAAAAAGAAGACCTGCTACGTATGGCTGAGGCCAACAAAGCCTTCGCTCACTACCGCTGGTAGGTCGTCGGGTAACATACTGTGTAATAGCCAATATTGGAATCCGGGCGGGTATGCCCCCGGGCAGCCCGCTCGGATTCCTGTATGCGTGAGGATTACGTGGCTCAAGTAACAACAAAAAAGGCAGACGGAGGACAGAAGCGACGGTTCCCGTTGTCGTCTGTGCGCAATATCGGCATCATGGCGCACATCGATGCGGGTAAGACCACCGTCACTGAACGGATCCTCTACTACACGGGCCGCACATATAAGATGGGCGAGGTGCATGACGGTGCCGCTGTTATGGACTGGATGCAACAAGAGCAGGAGCGTGGCATCACCATTACAGCTGCCGCTACATCATGCATCTGGCATAAATATCTGGTCAATGTTATAGATACGCCCGGGCACGTGGACTTTACTATGGAGGTGGAGCGCTCTCTCCGGGTTCTGGATGGGGCTATCGCTCTATTCTGTTCGGTGGGCGGCGTGGAACCTCAATCGGAGACGGTGTGGCGTCAGGCCGACAAGTACCACGTACCGCGCATCGCATTTATCAACAAAATGGATCGGGTAGGTGCGGACTTCTTTCGGGGAGTGGGCATGATGGTGGAACGTCTTCATGCTCGCCCGCTGATTGTACAATTGCCCATCGGTGTTGAGGATAAGTTCGTCGGGGTAATTGACCTGGTACGCATGTGTGCGTATGTCTACAAGGATGACACAGGTGTGGATTGGAGCACTGAGTCCATCCCGCCAGAATACGCACAGAAAGCTACAGATTATCGCCGTGAGCTTGTCGAGCAGTTGGCCGACCATGACGAGGATATACTCATCGCTTATCTCAACGGCGACGATATTCCTGAAGAGAAACTAAAAGCCGTCATCAGAAAGACCACTCTCAATCTGAGCTTCGTGCCGGTGCTGTGTGGTAGCGCGTTCAAGAACAAAGGTGTACAGATGTTGCTGGACGCTGTAGTTGACTATCTTCCGGCTCCCATTGATATCCCCCCGGTCACGGGGACGGATCCACGCAACGGCCGCGAGGTCATCCGCCCGGCGGAGGACGATGCGCCGTTCGCCGCGCTGGCCTTCAAAATCATGTCCGACCCGTACGTAGGTAGACTGACTTTCTTTCGCGTGTATTCGGGAACACTTAAGGCGGGTTCGTATGTTTACAACTCGTCAAAGGGTAAAAAGGAACGTATTGGCCGCATCCTGGAGATGCATGCAAACCACCGAGAAGATCGTGAGGCCATGTACGCCGGAGACATCGGAGCGGCTGTGGGCCTGAAGATCACCGGAACGGGAGACACCCTCACAGTGGCCGGCCACCCTATCCTGTTGGAATCCATGGAGTTCCCCGAGCCGGTGATATGGGTGGCTATTGAGCCGAAGACCAAGGCCGATCAGGATCGGCTGGGTGAGAGTCTCATGAAGCTGGCCGAGGAAGACCCCACATTCCGCGTGCGCGTGGACGAGGATACGGGGCAGACCATCATTTCCGGTATGGGGGAGCTTCATCTCGAGATCATCGTGGACAGGCTGTTGCGTGAGTTCAAAGTCGATGCCAATGTTGGTCGTCCACAGGTGGCTTACCGGGAGACTATCAAGCAGGCAGTGGACAATGTTGTGGGTCGGTTCGTCCGTCAGACCGGTGGTCGAGGGCAGTTTGGTCACGTGGTAATCAATGTCGCTCCCAACGAAGCCGGTCAGGGGTTTGCCTTCGAAAACAAGATCATCGGTGGAGTGATTCCTCGGGAGTACATTCCGGCCGTTGAGTCAGGCGTGGCGGAAGCGCTGGAGACCGGTGTTTTGGCGGGCTACCCATTGGTGGATGTGAGAGTTGAGCTGGTGGACGGATCGCACCATGAAGTTGATTCGTCAGAACTCGCGTTTCGTGTGGCCGGTTCCATGGCGGTGCGCGAAGCCGTGCGTAAGGCCAAACCCGTGCTCCTGGAACCCCTCGAGAGTGTGGAGGTAGTGGTACCAGACGAGTATATGGGCGACGTTATGGGAGATCTCGTATCTCGTCGGGGGCATATTACAGGTATGGAGCCGCGCGCAGGAGCGCAGGCCATCGCCGCGTTGGTTCCCTTGGCACAAATGTTCGGGTATGCTACTGACCTTCGCTCTCTGACCCAAGGGAGAGCAACTTATAGTATGCAGTTCAGTCATTACACAGAAGTTCCAGGAACTATCGCCGAGGAGATTATCTCCCGCCAGCGAGGGATGTAAGGAAGAAAGGGAGGAGAAATGGCCAAGAAGAAGTTCGAGCGGACCAAGCCTCACTTGAATGTGGGCACCATTGGTCACGTCGACCACGGCAAGACGACCCTCACTGCCGCTATCACGCTCTGCCTCTCCACGCAGAACCCCGAAGTGTCGATCCGCACGTTCGATTCCATCGATAACGCTCCGGAAGAGCGCGAACGGGGCATCACCATCGCCACCTCCCACGTGGAGTACGAGACGCCCAACAGGCACTACGCTCACGTAGACTGCCCCGGTCACGCCGACTACATCAAGAACATGATCACCGGTGCGGCGCAGATGGACGGTGCCATTGTAGTGGTATCGGCGGCCGACGGCCCCATGCCGCAGACACGGGAACACATCTTGCTTGCCCGCCAGGTAGGTGTTCCCTATCTGGTTGTTTATATGAACAAGGTTGACATGGTGGACGATCCCGAACTCCTCGATCTGGTGGAAATGGAGATGCGGGAGCTACTCAGCGAGTACGAATTCCCGGGTGACGATATTCCGATCATCCGTGGCTCCGCGCTCAAGGCGCTGGAGTGCGGCGACGGCAAGCCAGACTGCGAGTGGTGCCACACCATCTGGGAATTGATGGATGCGCTGGACAGCTACATTCCCGAGCCGCAACGTGCTACCGACAAACCGTTCCTGATGCCCATTGAGGACGTGTTCACCATCCAGGGCCGTGGTACCGTGGTGACCGGCCGTGTGGAACGCGGAATCGTCAAGGTGGGCGACGAAGTAGAGATCATCGGTATCCGTGAGACCAAGAAGACCACGGCCACCGGCGTAGAGATGTTCCGCAAGCTGCTCGACGAGGGTCGAGCCGGCGATAACATCGGCGTCCTGCTTCGCGGCGTCAAGCGGGAGGAAGTGCTTCGTGGCCAAGTCCTAGCGGCACCTGGAAGCATTACGCCTCACACCGAGTTCGAGTGCCAGGTGTACGTGCTGTCCCGGGAGGAAGGCGGGCGTCATACTCCGTTCTTCAATGGCTACCGTCCGCAGTTCTATCTCCGCACCACGGACGTGACCGGCGACACGCGCCTTGCGGAAGGCGTGGAGATGGTCATGCCGGGCGACCGCGCCGACCTGAAGGTCAAACTCATCACTCCTATCGCCATGGAAGAAGGTCTCCGCTTTGCCATCCGCGAAGGCGGGCGTACCGTGGCCTCGGGTGTTGTTACGAAGATCATCAAGTAGACGGCGGGCGTGGGAGAGTAACGTAAGGCGATGATGTGATAGGAGGGCCGAAACCGCTACTGCGGTTTCGGCCCCGTCATCCGTCAGGATGCGAGGAAACGTTGGCGCAGCATAAGATACGCATACGACTGAAGGCTTACGATCACGAGTTGGTCGACAAGAGCGCACGAAGCATCGTGGAGACGGCGGAACGTACCGGCGCCAAGGTGTCCGGTCCCGTTCCGTTGCCCACGGAGAAGAACCTCTACTGCGTGATTCGTAGCCCGTTCAAGGACAAAGACTCGCGGGAGCATTTCGAGATCAGGACGCATAAGCGCCTCATAGATATTCACCAGCCGACTCCCAAGACCGTTGATTCGCTCATGCGAATGGATCTGCCCGCGGGCGTGGACATTGAGATCAAGCTGTGATGAAGACTCTGCTTGGAACCAAAGTTGGTATGACGCAGATCTTCACCGCGGACGGCACGGTAGTGCCGGTTACGGTGATACAGGCCGGCCCCTGCGTCGTGACTCAGAAAAAGACGGTCGGCACAGATGGCTACGAAGCCACTCAGATCGCGTTTGGGGATGTGAAACCAAAGCGGCTCAACAAACCCCTGCTCGGTCATCTTAAGAAGGCCGGTGTGTCACCCAAGGCGCACCTCGTGGAGGTGCCCGGCCCCAGCGATCTCGCGGTTGGTGACGTTGTTGACGTATCGGCATTCGTAGAAGGCGACGTGGTCAAGGTCACGGGGATCAGCAAGGGCAAGGGCTTCCAAGGTGTGATGAAGAGGCATGGGTTTGGAGGAGGGCCGGCCGGTCACGGCACCCACTTCCATCGTACACCCGGCTCCATCGGCGCCTCGGCGGATCCGGCGCGGGTGTTTCGGGGAAGCCGGCTTCCGGGGCAGATGGGCAATGACCGCGTTACGCAACGGGGCCTTACCGTCGTGTCTACAGACGGAGAACGGAACCTGATCCTGGTCAAAGGGTCCATTCCCGGGGGCAAAGGCTCCCTGGTTGTCATCAGAGGTCAGTAGCATGCCTACCATTGCCAAAATCGACGAATCCGGGGCTCTGGTTGGTGAGCACCAGCTGAGGGACGACCTCGTGGAGTCTGAGATTAATATTCCTCTCCTGCACGAGGTAGTGCGTGCCGAGCTTGCTGCCTATCGACAGGGAACTAAGGCGGCCAAGAGTCGCAGCGAAGTAAGTGGATCAGGGGCCAAGCCGTGGCGTCAGAAGGGCACGGGGCGCGCTCGAGCGGGCTCAAACCGTCTGCCCCATTGGCGCGGCGGCGGTACGGCGTTTCCTCCCAAGCCTCGTGACTGGAACTTGAAAGTCAACAAGAAAGTCCGTGCCAAGGCGTTTCGTATGGCCCTCGGCAATCTCGCCGAGAACGACGGAATACGGGTCCTTACGGGAGTTGAATTTTCCCAGCCTTCTACGAAACGGGCTTTTGAATTTGTGCAGAAGTCGCAGCTGGCCGGACCGCTACTGGTGGTTACATCATCGGATGAGCCGGAGTTGGTGCGTAGTTTCCAGAATATCCCCGGAATCCGAGCATTTCCGGTCAATGTGTTGGAAGTTCAAGATTATGTATGGGCACGCAATGCCGTCTTTACGGAAGCGGCCGTGTCTGTGCTGGAAGGTGGTGGGGAGTAATGGATGCTCGACAGATCATCATTCGCCCCATCATTTCCGAGAAAAGCTACGGGATGATCAATCAGAACAAGTACTGCTTTGAGGTGCATCCCAAGGCAACCAAGCCCCATGTGTCCGCGGCTGTAGAAGAGATCTTCAAAGTCCGGGTCATCGGTGTGAACACCATGAATATCAAGCCTAAGCCCAAAAGGCGGGGCGCGTACAGGGGCTATACCAAGCGCTGGAAGAAAGCCGTGGTGGAACTTGCGCCCGGTGACCGTATCGAGTTCTTCGGCGCTACGTGATGACAGGCGAGACTGAGGAAGAGATGTAGATCATGGCAATCAAGAGCTACAAACCAACGTCCGCCGGGCGCCGCTTTCAGACGGTCTCCACGTTTGCCGAGATCACTACGGACAAGCCCGAGAAATCGTTGCTGGCCCCGGTGAACCGGAAAGGTGGTCGCAACTCGTACGGCCGTATCACCACAAGGCATCAAGGTGGCGGTCATAAGCGTCGCTACCGTATCATCGATTTCAAGCGCGACAAGGATGGGGTTCCCGGTAGGGTGGCCACCATCGAGTATGATCCTAATCGCAGCTGCCGTATCGCACTGGTGGTCTATGCGGATGGTGATAAGCGCTACATCCTGGCCCCGGCTAAGCTCAGGGTGGGTGATGTGGTAGAGGCAGGGGCGGCGGCGGACATCAAGGTAGGCAACGCGCTTCCTATCCGCAATATTCCCCTTGGCACCACCGTACACAACGTGGAGCTCCACAAGGGTCGAGGCGGGCAGCTTGTCCGCTCGGCAGGGTGTTCCGCACAGATTATGGCCAAAGAGGACAACTACGCAACGCTTCGCCTACCCTCCGGGGAAATGCGCATGATCCATATGGATTGTCGGGCCACCGTAGGCGAGATTGGCAATGCAGAGCACGAGAACATTACCGCCGGCAAGGCGGGGCGTGCGCGCTGGCTGGGCATCCGTCCGTCCGTCCGTGGTACCTGTATGAACCCTGTGGACCACCCGCACGGCGGAGGTGAGGGCTCAACGCCCCCCGGCCGCAACCCTGTCACACCGTGGGGCATCCCCACGTTGGGTCACCGAACGCGTCGCAAGGGAAAGCCATCTAACAAGTACATCGTCAGGCGTCGTGGGTCTGGCAGGTAGGAGGGCGCCGTGACACGATCGAGCAAGAAAGCACCGTTTGTCGAAGAGAGGCTCATGCAGCGCATCGAGCGTATGAATGAGACCGGCGAGAAGCACATGCTTAAGACCTGGTCCCGAGCTTCGACCGTCTACCCCGAAATGGTGGGTCACACTATCGCCGTCCATGACGGGCGAAAGCACGTGCCCATCTACATTACTGAGTCTATGGTTGGTCATAAGCTGGGCGAATTCGCCCTGACGCGGACCTACCGCGGCCACGCCGGCGACAAGGAAAAAAGGCGGAGGAGGTAGACGTGGTCAGCGCAACCGCCAAATATGTACGTGTATCGCCGCGCAAAGCTCGTTTGATGGCCGACATGATCCGTGGCAAATCGATCAAGGACGCAAAGGCCATCCTGGCGCTCACGCCGCGCGGAGCAGCGCCAATTGTAGGTAAGGTATTGGCTTCGGCTGTCGCCAATGCTGAGAACAATGAAAACCTCTCACCCGACGAACTGGTTGTGACCGGGGCATATGTCAATGAAGGCCCAACCCTTAAACGATTCCGACCTCGTGCCATGGGTCGCGCCAGCCGGATCCGTAAGCGGACCAGCCATATTACCGTGTCGGTAGAGGAAAGGAAGGTGTCGTAGACCGTGGGCCAGAAAGTTCATCCCCGAGGCATGCGTCTCGGCATCATCCACACCTGGAAGGCCCACTGGTACAACGAGCGCAATTTCGCGAGCCTTCTTTCTGAGGATCTGGATATTCGCAACCACATCCAGCGAAAGATGGGGCACGCCGGTTTGTCTGACATCATTATTCGTAAGGACACAAACAAGGTAGTGATAGACATATACACGGCGCGGCCGGGCATCGTTATCGGCAAGTCTGGTTCGGAAGTCGACGCGCTGCGTCGCGAGATCCACTCCATGACCGGTAAGAACGTGCAGGTAAACATCACTGAGATCAAGCGCCCCGAGCTGGACGCCGGCCTTGTGGCTCAGTCCATTGCTGAGCAGTTGGCGAATCGGGTGAGCTTTCGGCGGGCGATGAAGCGTGCTATCACTTCCGCCATGCGCTCGGGTGCGGCCGGTATAAAGGTCAGATCAGGTGGTCGGCTGGGTGGTGCTGAAATGGCGCGCGTAGAGGGCTACAGTGAAGGGCGAGTACCCCTCCATACGCTGCGCGCCGATATTGACTACGGTTTCAGCGAGGCCGACACCACGTTCGGAAAGATCGGCGTGAAGGTGTGGATCAACAAGGGCGAGATTATGCCGGAAGGCTTTGAGCAGGCCGGAAAGAAAGGCCCGGCCCTCGGTGTGGGTGACGGGCGTGGGCGCTCGACCCCCCGGGGCGAATGAGCCGCAAGGCCTCATTGGTAGAAAAACGAGGTTACGATGCTACTGCCAAAACGAGTTAAGCACCGCAAAGAGCAACGGGGACGTATGAAAGGCCTGTCAAAGGGCCAAACCACCGTCCAGTTCGGTGAATACGGCCTCCAGGCGCTGTCATGTGGTTGGATCACGAATCGTCAGATTGAGGCGGCTCGTATCGCCATTACCCGGAAGATCCGCAGAGGCGGAAAAGTATGGATAAATGTGTTTCCGCACAAACCCGTAACTAAAAAACCTGCGGAAACCCGTATGGGTTCCGGCAAGGGCTCGCCAGATAAGTGGGTGGCCATAGTCAAGCCAGGCCGGGTCATGTTCGAACTTGCCGGTGTGCCTCAGGATCTGGCTAAAGAGGCGATCAGGCTGGCGGCGCACAAACTCCCGGTGAGGTGCAGGTTTGTAGTGAGGGAGGAGGCGGGCGTTGAAAGCTAAGAACTTGGTCGAGCTCGCGGATCATGAGTTGGAACAGAAGCTCATGCAGTCTCGCGAAGAGCTCTTCAACCTGCGTTTTCAGCACGCCACCGGTCAGCTGGACAATACGGCGCGACTCAACCAGGTTCGGCGCGACATAGCCCGGATCCTCACGGTCCAGAGCGCCCGAAAGCAGTCGAAAGAGCGCTAGATGTCAGGGGAGCGTGAGACGAAACAGCGGGAGCGGCAAGGCGTGGTGGTCTCCGACAAAATGGAGAAAACTATAGTGGTGGAAGTCACCAATGTGAAGCCGCATCCGCTGTATCAGAAGATCGTGCGGCGCACGAGCAGGCTGAAGGCGCACGACGAGAATAACGAGGCCCACGTTGGCGATACGGTGGTGGTGCGCGAGTGCCGGCCGCTGGCCCGGTCTAAGTTCTGGCGCCTCGTGCAGATACTGGAGCGGGCCAAGTAGGCCTGTTGGCCGGTAGGTCGGGCTCCTCTAAGTCTGAGGGACGGGATTGAGCATGATTCAGCAGGAAACGAGACTCAAGGTGGCCGATAACACGGGCGCCCGTGAGCTTCTCTGCATCCGCGTGACAGGTGGTAGCAGACGCCGATATGCGGGAGTAGGGGACATCATAGTGGGTGCTGTGAAAGAGGCGACCCCTGGGGCTGCCGTGAAGAAGGGCGATGTCGTCCAAGCAGTGGTGGTGCGGGTGAAAAAGCCTTTCGGGCGGCCCGACGGCACCTACATTGGATTCGACGAGAATGCGGCCGTATTGATCGATCGGCAGTTGAACCCGCGCGGAACCCGTATCTTCGGTCCCGTGGCCAGAGAGCTGCGGGAGAAGAACTTCGCCAAGATCGTGTCGTTGGCCCCGGAGGTGTTGTGATGGCCAACTATAAGATCAAGAAGGGCGACACCGTTGAGGTGATCCAAGGCAAAGAGAAAGGCAAGCGGGGTAAAGTGCTCCACGTTTTGTCTGCTCAGGACCGCGTGGTCGTCGAGCGGGTTAACTTCATCAAACGCCACGTCCGTCCCTCGCAGAAGAACCCCCAAGGCGGGGTCATTGAGCGGGAGGGTAGTATGGCTATTTCGACTGTAAAGCTCGTCTGCCCAAGCTGCGGAAAGCCGGGTCGGGTGGGCATGCGTGTTGAAGGTGGCCGCAAGACCCGCTATTGCAAGCTGTGCAACGTCCAAGTGGATAAGGGTTGACCATGGCGACGGCGAGATTGAAAAACAAGTATCACAAGGAAATTGTACCGGAGCTCATGGAGCAGTTCGGCTATACGAGCGTCATGCAGGTGCCAAAAGTCACCAAGGTGACGGTCAATATGGGCGTGGGCGAAGCCGCCTTGGATGCGAAGGTGCTCGAGGAAGCTTCGGATCAGTTGGGTTTAATCGCCGGACAGAAGCCCCAAATGCGTAGGGCGCGAAAATCCGTGGCCAATTTCAAGATCCGCACCGGTATGCCGGTGGGGCTTCGTGTAACGTTGCGCGGCGAGCGCATGTACGAGCTGTTAGACCGCCTGACGAGCATCGCGCTGCCTCGGATCCGGGACTTCCGAGGGATTCCCGTCACGGGATTCGATGGGCGAGGCAATTTCAGTTTTGGACTGAAGGAGCAGAGTATCTTTCCTGAGATCGACTACGACAAAATCGATCGTGCGCGAGGGATGGACATCTGCATTACTACCACGGCCAGGACTGATGAGGAAGGGCGCGCGCTGCTGCGCAAGCTGGGCATGCCTTTCCGCACGAGTTGAGTGAGGGAGAGGCAGAATAATGGCAAAGAAATCCCTGGTCGCTAAGGCGAAGCGTCCTACGAAGTATCAGGTTCGCGCGTACCATCGGTGCACCCGTTGCGGGCGCCCGCGTGGCTACTTCCGCAAGTTCGGCCTGTGCCGGATCTGCCTGCGCGATCTGGCTCATCAGGGCGTTATCCCCGGCGTGACCAAGGCCAGTTGGTAAGGGGGTATCATGTCACAGACTGATCCCATCGCCGACATGCTCACCAGGATCCGGAATGCCAACAAGGCGCTCCATCCGCGGACGGAGATGCCGGCGTCACGCATGAAGCTTGAAGTTGCCCGTATCCTCAAGGATGAGGGATATATCGCTGATTTCCGCCTGGTCAAAGGCGAAAGTTACGACTCAATGGTCGTTGAGCTCAAGTACACCGATGAGCGGCGAAGAGTTATCAGCCAGCTCAAGCGGGTCAGCAAGCCGGGTCGTCGCATCTACGCCGGTAAGGATAAGCTGCCCAAGGTCCTTGGCGGGCTGGGCATAGCCATCCTTTCCACCTCCCGGGGCGTTATGACCGCCCTGGAGGCTAAGCGACAGGGTGTCGGCGGCGAAGTCGTCTGCTTCGTGTGGTAGTGACATGTCAAGAATCGGAAGAGCACCAATACCGGTCCCATCGGGTGTGGAAGTAGCCATCAACGGCAGCCGAGTGGACGTGAAGGGCCCCAAGGGTAGACTCGTCAAAGAGTTCGACCCCGAGATGGCGATCAATTTATCGGAGAGCGTGTTGCAGGTGTCCCGTCCGTCCGACTCGCCTGCTCATCGCTCCATACACGGTCTGACCCGTTCTTTGTTGGCCAATATGGTTGTGGGCGTTTCTGAGGGTTTCGAGAAACGTCTCGAGATCGTGGGTGTGGGCTACCGCGCCGGTCTCAAGGGCAAAGATCTGGAGATCTTGGTCGGCTACTCTCATCCGGTAGTTGTGAATCCACCGGAGAATGTGGAGTTTGAGGTGCCGGCTCCTACACAGATCATTGTCAAAGGGGTCAGCAAGGAGCAGGTGGGCCAGATTGCTGCCGATATTCGCGCTATCCGTCCGCCCGAACCGTACAAAGGTAAAGGCATCCGTTATGCGAACGAGGTGGTTCGACGGAAAGTCGGCAAGCGGGCATAGGTGAGGTAGGGAGATACCATGAGCGTTATTGAGAAGAAGCAGCTTGCCCGGAGGCGGCGTACCTTGCGTGTTCGCAGCCACCTCAAGGGGACTCTCGAGCGGCCGCGGCTCAGCGTTTTCCGCTCCAACCGGTCCATCTATGCTCAAGTGATCGATGACAGCACCGGCCGTACGCTGGCGGCGGTGGCCAGCACCAGCTTGGACTTGTCGGGTCTCTCGAAAAAGGACCAGGCGGGGAAGGTGGGCGAAGTGCTGGCGGAGCGGGCCAAGGCGACTGGGGTGGAGAAGGTGGTCTTTGACCGCGGACCTTATCTCTACCACGGCCGCGTGAAAGCTTTGGCCGAGGGCGCCCGTCGTGGTGGCCTTGACTTCTGACGAGCGAGAGGAAAGGTTGTGGCACAGATCAAGGCTGACACACTGAATCTGCAGGAAAATGTAATTGAGATCAACCGCGTGGCTAAAGTTGTGAAGGGTGGCCGACGCTTCTCGTTCACTGCGCTGGTGGCGGTGGGAGACGGCGAGAGTATTGTGGGTGTAGGTTACGGTAAAGCCAAGGAAGTCCCCTTGGCTATTCAAAAAGCCATCGAAGATGCGAAGAAGAACCTCTTCGTTGTGCCGAAGCACGGCAACACCATCACGCACGGTGTGGTGGGTCGTTTCGGGGCGGGACGGGTACTCATGCGTCCGGCGGCTCCCGGTACTGGTGTCATTGCAGGGGGTGGAGTGCGCGCCGTCCTAGAACTAGGAGGCGTGCGCGATGTACTCACCAAGTGCTTGGGCACCACCAATCCCATCAATATGGTGCGCGCCGCCGAAACCGCACTACGGTCACTACGGCGGCCGGAAGATATCGCGGCTCTGCGTGGCAAGACGGTGCGGGAAGTGCTTGGGCTCGAACGGCCGACTGATCAGGCACAGGCCGCGGGAGTGTGAGCTGCATGCTTCGTATTCGACAAGTGAAGAGCAAAATAAACCGTAAACAGGACCATAAGGCCACATTGCGGGCATTGGGCATCACTCGTATGGGCCAGACGGTCTACCATGATGACAACCTGGTGATCAGGGGCATGGTCAACAAGATCTCTTATATGCTCGAAGTCACCGAGGTTGAGCCCAAGGACGAGGCGTAGGCGATGGCAGAGATCTTTCAACATGATCTCCAACCGGCTCCGGGCGCTCGGAAGGCCAAGAAACGGGTCGGCCGTGGCGAGGGCTCCGGTTGGGGTAAGACGGCGGGACGAGGCCATAAGGGCGCGAAGTCGCGCTCCGGAGGCGGAGTGCCCGCCCGATACGAGGGTGGCCAGATGCCACTACACATGAGGCTCCCCAAGTTGCGGGGACCTAGTGCAAAAACATCCATGGCGATTGGACCGTTCCGCACGTACATGACGCCTGTGAATCTCTCCCGACTGGAGTGCTTCGCGGCTGGAGAAGTAGTCTCCCCCGAGACGCTTGTGGAGAAAGGTATCGTGAAGTCTCCGGCGGAGCGGGTGAAGATCTTGGCCGTTGGCGAGGTTAATCGTGCGCTGACTGTACGTGCACATGGATTTAGTGCTGCCGCAAAGGCCAAGATCGAGGCCGTCGGAGGAACGGTGGAGATCCTGTAACCGGCTTGGCCAGGGCAGGAGCACCCGTCGTCACAATGGAGCGCACATGAACACCATGTTTCAGTCGCTGGCGAATGCGTGGAAGCTTCCGGACCTACGGAAGCGCCTGCTGTTCACCGCGTTGATCATTGCCATATATAGGCTGGGGTGCTACATCCCGGTCCCAGGCATAGACCTCTCGGCCCTCTCGGAACTGACTACCGGCGGGGGCGTCTTCGCCTTTATGGACCTCTTCGTTGGTGGCGCACTCGAGCGAGTTGCTGTGTTTGCTTTGGGTATCATGCCGTACATCACCGCGTCGATTATCTTCTCGCTCCTGACGGTGGTGGTGCCCTCGTTGGCAGCTCTGGCCAAGGAGGGGGAGGCGGGTCAGAAGAAGATCAACCAGTACACACGGTATTTCACCGCCATCCTGGCCTTGATCCAGTCGGTCTTCTTTGTTTTCCTGTTCAAAAGCCAGGGAGCGTTTACAGCCGAGAACCCGCTCACACCGCTGAGCTTCTACCTGGTAGTCATGACCTTGACCGTCGGCACCGTGCTGATCATGTGGTTGGGCGAGCTCATCACCCAGCGCGGGATCGGTAATGGTATGTCTCTTCTGATTTTTGCCAGCATCGTTTCACGTCTTCCCAGCGGGCTTTACAAGATGTTCACCACCATGAGTCCTCTGGTATGGCTGCTCATGGCCGTAATCGCTCTTGCCGTGATCGCGGCGATTGTGTTGATCCAAGAAGGGCAAAGACGGATACCCGTCCAATACGCCAAGCGCGTGGTGGGGCGGCGGGTCTATGGGGGCCAGAGTACGTATCTACCACTGCGTATCAACATGGCCGGCGTCATCCCGGTCATCTTCGCCTCCTCGGTCTTGATTCTGCCTGTGACACTGGCGCAGATGACGCCGTGGTCGTGGGCCAAGTCGCTGGCTGCGGCCATAGGACCGAGCTCATGGTGGTATCTGGTGGCGGAGATCGGGCTCATCATTTTCTTCACGTACTTCTATACCGCCGTCCAGTTCAACCCACTGGATCAAGCGGACAATCTGAAGAAGTACGGCGGCTTCATTCCCGGTATCAGGCCGGGTAGACCTACGGCTCAATATTTAGATAGAGTGCTCACCAGAATTACGTTGCCGGGAGCCCTGTTTCTGGCAGCTATTGCGGCGCTGCCCCAGGTGTTGATTCACGGTTTGAGCGTGCCCTTCTACTTCGGTGGCACCTCTATTCTGATCGTGGTGGGGGTGGCTCTGGACACCATGAAACAGATGGAGGCGCAGCTTCTCATGCGTCACTACGAAGGCTTCTTGAAGTAACCAACTTCCGACTGGACCATACTGGAAGGAGTGACATGGCGCAGTTCGATCTCATCATCCTGGGCCCTCCCGGAGCGGGAAAAGGTACGCAGGCAAGCGGCATCGTGGAGACGTATGGTGTTCCCCACATCTCAACGGGCGATATGCTGCGTGACGCAGTGAAGAACCAGACGGCTATGGGGCTGGAAGCAAAGAAGTACATGGATAAAGGCGAGCTGGTTCCGGATGAAGTAGTGATCGGGATTGTGCGCGATCGCTTACAGCAGCCCGATACCAGCAAGGGATTCCTGCTGGACGGCTTCCCTCGCACTATTCCGCAGGCCGAAGCTCTTGACCAAATGCTTGCCGGGATCGAGCGCAATGTTGGGAAAGTGATTGCCATTCTGGTAAACGATGAAGCGCTGGTGAAGCGCCTGACCGGTCGGCGTATTTGTCGAGACTGCCAGGCCCCCGTGCACGTCGTATTCAATCCGCCCAAAGTTGAGGGCATCTGCGACAAGTGTGGCGGGGAATTGTACCAGCGTGACGACGATACTGAGGCTACAGTACGCAATCGCCTCGAAGTGTATCGACAGCAGACCGAGCCTCTCATTGAATACTATGACAAGCAGAGTGTGATCGCTAGGATCGACGGCGATCAGGCGCCCGGGGCTGTGCTCGAAGACGTCAAAGCGGCTATTGGGCCGGTGCTGTGATAGTTGCACGCGCTGGAGGTAGCACTGAGCTTCGTCAGGAGTTGAGGGTGTGATCATCCGGAAGTCTCCTGCAGAGATCGAATTGATTGCTGAAGCTGGTAAAGTGCTGCGGGCATGTCTTGACATGCTTGCCGAAGCGGCGCAACCCGGCGTCACCACCAAGGAACTGGATCGTTTGGCGGAGAGTTTCATTCGCAGTCGAGGCGGCGTGCCCACGTTCAAGGGTTACCGAGGCTTCCCCGCGTCAATCTGCGCTTCGCCCAACGATATGGTGGTCCACGGTATACCTGGAGTAACTAAGCTCAAAAATGGCGACATCCTCGGTATCGATGTGGGTGTGACCTTGAAGGACTATGTTGCCGACGCAGCAGTAAGTGTGGGAATCGGTGCGGTTACGGACGAAGCGCAGGCGCTGATGGACGTAACACAGCGCTCGCTTGAGCTGGCCATTGAGCAGTGTAGGGTGGACAATCGTGTGGGCGATATCTCTCATGCAGTACAATCGTACGCTGAAGCACACGGATACTCTGTAGTACGTACGCTTGTGGGGCATGGCGTTGGGCGGGAGATGCACGAGGACCCGCAAGTGCCGAACTTTGGACCGCCTGGGCATGGCCCACGGCTACTGGAAGGTATGGTGCTGGCTATCGAACCCATGATAAACATGGGCGGTCCGGACGTAGAGGTAGGACCGGACAACTGGGCTGTCTATACAGTCGATGGGAGTCTTTCTGCGCACTTTGAGCACACTGTGGCCATTACTGCCGATGGGCCGAGAGTGCTGACTGTGTGCTAAGATATTTGGTCGATTCTTGACGACGGGATAGGAGGTGGTGCAAACAACAGTGTCTCCCAAGGAAGATGCGATAGAGCTCGAGGGAGAGGTGGTTGAGGCCTTACCCAATACGATGTTCAGGGTGAGATTGGACAATGACCATGAGGTGCTTGCGCACATCTCGGGGAAGATGCGTATGAACTATATCCGCATCCTCCCGGGCGATAAGGTCAAAGTCGAGCTTTCTCCCTACGATCTGGGTAGAGGACGCATCACCTATCGTTTTAAGTAGCGGCAATGGTCTGCCTCCGATAGCCCGGAGGCTGTATATAGTCGGCTCGCGGGATTCACTCCATTCTTTGGGGTCGCTGTCAAGCGGCGGCTTCAGACTGTGAGAGTGCGGCTGCTTTGGAGTCTCGCGCGGGCCTGAGTGACAATCACGGACTCTGACCGGTCCGGGGAAATCAAGAGGTAGGGCATGAAGGTAAGAGCGTCGGTGAAACCGATGTGCGAAAAATGCAAGATTATTCGACGTCGAGGCACCGTCCTGATCATCTGCCAGAACCCGCGACACAAGCAGCGGCAGGGATAGGGGCGGACAGGCGATGGCACGAATTTCCGGGGTTACGCTCCCGCGTGAGAAGCGCGTGGAGATAGGCCTCACCTATATTTACGGCATCGGCCGGCCCATGTCCAATAGGATCCTCGGCGCGCTGGGGATCAATCCGGACACGTACGTGAAGGATCTAACCGAGGACGAAGAGATCCGTCTCCGCGGATACATCGATGACCATGTCCTGGTGGAAGGCGATCTTCGCCGTGAGCGCAGTCAGAACATCAAGCGTCTCATGGAGATCGGCTGCTATAGGGGTATTCGTCATCGGCGGGGGATGCCGGTTCACGGGCAACGCACCAAGACGAACGCACGGGTTCGAAAAGGTCACAAGCCTACGGTTGGCGTGAAGAAGAAGGCGCGGGCTTAGGCTTCGTGGCCTGAGTTCGATACGAGAAGGACGGGATAAGCAAAGATGCCTAAGCCCAAACGAGAAGGGGCGCGGACCAGACGGCGAAAGGTGCGCAAGAATATCGCCGTGGGGAATGCGTATATCAAGACATCGTTCAACAACACGCTGGTTACGTTGACGGACAAGGAAGGAAACGTCATCTCGTGGGCCAGTGCGGGCTCGGCAGGCTTCAAGGGCTCGCGTAAGTCCACGCCGTTCGCGGCACAGGTAACCGCTGAGAAGGCGGCGCGCGCAGGCATGGAACATGGGTTGCAGAAGGTGGATGTTTTCGTGCGCGGACCGGGCGGTGGTCGTGAGACTGCCATCCGTTCGCTGCAGGCGGCGGGGCTCGACGTGACGAGTGTGAAAGATATAACCCCCATCCCGCATAACGGATGTCGCCCCAAGAAGCGGCGCCGGGTCTAGGACAGACTGAAGGGATTCGGAGAACCTAGTTATGGCAAGAGATACATCGGCGCAGTGCAAACAGTGCCGCCGGGAAGGCGAGAAGCTTTTCCTGAAGGGCGAACGGTGCCTTACCGACAAATGTGCGGTGGGCAGACGTTCTTACCCGCCAGGTGAGCACGGTAGAGGCCGCCGGCGCAAGCAATCGGAATACCTCATGCAGTTGCGTGAGAAGCAGAAGGCGCGGCGCTATTACGGGCTGCTGGAGAAGCAGTTCCACGGCGCTTACGAAACGGCAACACGGCAACCGGGAGTCACCGGTGAGAACCTTCTGCGCTTACTGGAGCTTCGGCTCGACAACGTGGTCTACCGACTCGGTTTCGGAGCGTCGCGTCGTCAGGCGCGTCAGTTGATTCGTCACGGTCATTTTCACGTGAACGATCGCCGAGTGGATATCCCGAGCTACCGGGTGCGGCCGGATGACATCATCGCAGCGGTACCCACGTCGCCCGGGGCCAAGACTACCATTGAGGATGCTACCGACCTCACCGCCGCTGTTCCCGCATGGCTGCAGGCGGATCATGACAATCTAACGGGTAAAGTGTTGCGTGTTCCCGCACGCGAGGATGTTGACATACCGGTGCAAGAGCAGTTGATCGTGGAGCTCTACTCGAAGTAGAGACCCTGGCGGCAGGAGCGGGCGCCAGGGACGGGAGAGTCCCCGGCAGGCTTAGGAGGCTTTGTTGTTAGACTTCCATTCTCCCAAGTTTAGTACAGAAGTGTTTGGTGAGGGGCTGGCCGTATTCACCGTTGAGCCGCTCGAACGGGGCTTCGGTTACACGTTTGGGAATTCTCTGAGGCGGGTGCTGCTCTCGTCGCTTGAGGGTGCTGCTGTATCGTCCGTCCAGGTGGACGGTGTGGCGCATGAGTTCTCGTCGGTGGCCGGTGTCAAGGAAGATGTCGCAGATATCATCCTCAACCTCAAGAAGCTCGTGTTTGTTCTCCATGGTGAGGATGAGGAGATCGACGTTCAGCTTGTCAAAGATGGGCCCGGCGAGGCTAAAGCGGCGGATATTGATGTACCCAGCAATCTCATTATCGTCAACCCTGACGCCACCGTTGCTACGCTGGAAGACGGCGCTCACCTTGAGATGATGCTGAAGATCAGACGTGGCGTAGGCTATGTGTCGGCGGACGAGAACAAACCGGCGGAGACGGTTATCGGTTGGATACCGGTGGACTCTATCCTTTCTCCGGTCACGCGCGTGGCGTATCGGGTGGAAGCGTCGCGAGTCGGCCAGCGCACGGATTATGACAAGCTGATTCTAGAGGTTGAGACCAACGGTGCCGCAACACCCCAGGAGTGTGTGGCGCAGTCGGCGAAGCTGCTCACGGACATGTTGAGGATCTTCGTTATTGATGCGGAGTCGGACGATGCAGAGGTCTACGAGGACCACGGCGGTGAAGAAGAACAGCCCGACGCGACGGACGATGGGCAATCGTTGACACAGTATGACGACACGCTGATCGAAGAGCTGGAATTGAGTGTTCGCTCGTATAATTGTCTGAAGCGCGAGGGCTTGGAAACCGTAGGAGAACTGATCTCTCGTACGGAAACTGAACTACTAAACATACCCAATTTCGGCAAGAAGAGTATCGACGAGGTGCGCGATCGACTCGCCCGCCTTGGCCTGAAGCTTAGAGGAGAGTAGACGGTGAGGCATCTACGTAAAGGGAGGCGGCTGGGCGTTCAGCCCGACCACCGCCGGCAATTGCTGGCCAACCTGACGTGCTCCGTTTTGGAGCATGGGCGGGTGAAGACCACTGAGGCTCGGGCCAAAGAGGTTAAGCCCCTGGTGGATAAGGCCATCACTTTGGGGAAAGACGGCTCCTTGGCGGCGCGGCGGGAAGCGATCAGGATGCTTCACAATAAAAATATCTCGTACGAGTTGTTCAATACCATTGCTCCCAAGTATGCGGAGCGGTCGGGTGGGTACACGCGCATCCTGAAGCTGGGACCGCGCCCCGGTGATGCAGCGCCCATGGTGCTCCTCGAGTTGGTTTGAGGAGCGGCGGCAAGGGCGGAAGTAGGCTCGTGTGTCGACGCAGAGTGAGGCCGGCGCCGGGGTCCGCAGGACCCCGGCGCTTCGCTTTCAAGGGGTGCAATTTCGTTATGCTCCTGAGGCGCCTTATGCGGTACGCAGTTTTGATTTAGATGTGCGGCCGGGGGAAATCGTTGCCGTTGTAGGACGAAATGGGTCCGGCAAGAGCACGCTTGCCCGCTTGGCCAACGGGCTGTTGCAACCTGAGGATGGGAAAGTCTTTGTAGATGGTCTGGACACGACAGTCGATGCGAATCTGTGGCTGGCTCGCGCCAAGGTAGGACTACTCTTCCAAGATCCCGACGGCCAGATCGTAGGAGCGACGGTTGCCGAGGACGTCGCCTTTGGCCTTGAGAATCTAGGAGTTTCCCGTGAGGACATGCAGGAGCGGGTGCGATCGATCCTGGCCGATGTGGGGCTACAGGGGCAGGAGACGATACCGGTGCAGCTGTTGTCGGGCGGAGAGAAGCAGAAGTTGGTGTTGGCGGGAGTCCTGGTACTGGAACCCCAGGTGCTGGTTCTTGATGAGCCCACATCCATGCTGGATCGCCGTATGCGGTTGGAATTGCGCGATCTGCTTCGTCCTCTCGTGAAGCAGGGGTCGGCAGTTTTGTGGATTACGCAGCACATGGAAGAGGCCCTGTGGGCAGATAGTCTGGTGGCGCTCGACGAGGGTCGAGTGGTCTATTCGGGCGAGCCGGCAGGGTTCTTCCTTGGCGGTTGGGCGGAGGCGCTCAACTTGGATGTGCCGCCGGCCGTCTTGTTGGCCAGAGAGATAGGGTTGGGTTGGCCGCAGTTGAGCGCAGATCTGAGCGGGGTTCTCACTGAGCAAGATCTTGTAGGGGTTTTGCAGAAAGCTCTGCGGCGCGTAGGAATAGGTCGAGGCCGGAAGGACCAGGATGGAATGATCGGTGTCGATGACCGTGCCTGATCTCGTTGTTCTGCGGGATGTGTCATACACATATAATGCCGGCACCGCATTAATGCGTCCCGCTCTTTCCAGTATTAATCTGTCTGTGCCCAGCGGCGTGACCATGGCGGTTGTAGGGGCTACCGCTTCGGGTAAGAGTACGCTTCTGCAGATATTGGCGGGCCTGATCGATGTGGGTGAAGGGACGGTGACCATGGCGGCGGCGGCGCCGTACGGCGCCGCCGCCGCCATGGTGTTCCAGCGGGCAGAGGCCCAACTGTACTGTCCCACCGTACGCGAGGATGTAGGTGTGGGGCCGACCTGTCTGGGCCTCACCTCTTCTCTGGTGGAAAGAAGAGTGGATGAGGCGCTTAGGTTGGTCGGCATGGACCCAAGGGAGTTCGGTTCCAGGAACCCTCATCGCCTGTCTCTCGGCGAGCAGCGCCGGGTTGCACTTGCGGGTGTGTTGGCAGTAGAACCCCGCCTCCTGGTGTTGGACGAAGTTGGTTCCGGTTTGGATGCGGGAGTGCGTGGTGACATCATGTTGTCGCTTCGGGAGTGGAGAGAGGAGATCGCCGGCCGTTCTCTTGTCTTCAGCACGCACGTCCTGGAAGAGGCGGCGGATGCCGACAGAGTGGTTCTGCTATCTGCGGGCAGGCTGCTCGCAGAGGGCTCGCCCGAGAGTGTCCTGGGCGATGCAGCAACTTTGGAACTTGCCGGGCTGGAGCCGACGCTATCCACGCGCGTAGCCCTTGCTTTAGGAGCCGATCTTCCATGTCCGGTGGATGCGCGGAGTCTGCGGATGTGGCTGCAGGGCAGGGTGCAGACGTGAGACTGCGATCCGGCTCCCTTGCTGTAGGTCAGTATTTACCTGGAAGCAGCGTTCTCCATCGCATAGACCCTCGTGTCAAACTCGGCATAAGTGTTGTGTACGCGTGCCTTCTTTTTGTAGTGATCGGCTGGTGGGGAATGGCGACTATGGCGCTGGGGCTGGTGGCGGGAGTTGCCATATCGAGGGTACCGGTTATGTATCTGTGGCGCTTTTTGCGGCCTTTCGTGGTGATCCTAGTCATAACCTTGTTCTTTCAAGCCATGTCACTTCCTGGAGAAGTGCTGCTGGCTCTGGGGCCGTTTAGGTTCACCACAGCGGGATTGGCCCAAGGTGGCGTGGTGGTGACAAGATTGTTACTCTTACTCCTGTCCGGCGCTCTGTTGGTGGTAACCACACCGCCGGTGGCGGTCACGGATGCGATTGCCTGGTATTTTCGCCCTTTGCGTCGTGTGGGGGTACCCTCCGGCGATGTGGCTCTCGTTATGTCGCTGGCCCTTCGTTTTATTCCGGTTCTCATGACCGAGTCCGATCAGTTGGTCAAGGCGCAGCGTGCAAGGGGAATCGCCCTAACCATTCGGTCTCCCTTGCGATCGGGTAGGGCGCTTCTACCCCTTGTGGTTCCGCTGTTTGTACTGGGCTTTCGTAGGGCGGAGGAGCTGGCTGATGCCATGCTGAGCCGCTGCTACCGAGGCACCGAGGGAAGGACTCACTATCGAGAAATGCGGTTGGCGCCCGTGGATGCCGTTTGGTTGCTGACGGCTCTGGTGTGGTTTGGTTGTGCTCTCGTGTTGGGCCGCGGTTGGGTTGGGTGGTGAGCGCGCACGAAGGATGAGGTTATAGTGGGCGGAGGAGAGAAAAGTCACAGCGGCTTCTATTACCGCATCGATCTCCAGTATGACGGGTCTGTCTTCTACGGATGGGCTCGTCAGCCGGGACTGCCGACGGTGCAGGGCGCATTGGAGGAAGCACTGCGCAGAATTTTGGGTGAGGTGCCTGTCCTTCGCGTGGCCGGTCGCACTGACGCGGGTGTTCACGCGCACCACCAGGTAGTCAGCATGCAGTTGTCGCGACGCGTGGATTGCATGACGCTTGCCCGTTCCCTGGATGCGCTCACCCCGCCTGAGATGGGGCTGCTGAATTGTGTGGAGACCCCTGAGACGTTCGATGCTCGCCGGGACGCGCTGTCTCGCACCTATCGCTACTTCATCTACACGGAGCGTTTTGTCGACCCGTTCATTCGTCGCTATGTGTGGCGTATCCCGTGGAAGCCCGATGTTGGTCTGCTTGGGGCTTTGGCTTCCCAGGCGGAAGGTAAGCATGATTTTCGTGCCTTCACGCCCACAGAGACGGAACATGTGTTTTTTCACCGTACGGTAATACGTTGTGCGTGGAAATGGGCGGAGCCGCTCCTAGAGTTTAAGATCGAAGCGAACGCTTTCTTGCGGCACATGGTTCGTTCGCTGGTAGGAACCATGATCGGTATAGCTCGAGGTGGGTCTTCCCAGGAATCGTTTCAAGCCCTGCTCAAAGGAGCGCCGCGGAGCCGGGCCGGTCCCACGGCCCCCGCTCACGGCCTTTTCCTATGGAGAGTGAAGTATAGGGATACAGAGCTCCTTCCCGGCTTGACACCCCGGCGGCGCTCGATTATCATGCCCAGTTGCGTCTCAAGGAGGTACGGTGAAAACCTATACGGCTAAGCCCGGTGAAATAGAACGTCGGTGGTGGGTTGTGGATGCGGAGGGGAAGACCCTCGGCCGGCTCGCTACTCGCATTGCGATGGTGCTGAGAGGGAAGGACAAGGTCCAATACACTTCCCACGTAGACACCGGCGATTTTGTGATTGTGGTGAACGCGGACAAAGTAGGCCTAACCGGGCGGAAGCTCGCCGGCAAGCTATACTATCGTCACTCGGGTTATCCGGGCGGCCTCAGAGTAAGAACTCTGGGCCAGATGCTGGAACGTCGGCCCACTGAAGTGCTGCGACACGCGGTTAAGGGGATGTTGCCCAAGAATCGGCTGGCGGCGCAGCAGCTTCGCAAGCTCAAGATCTATGCGGGACCCAACCATCCACATGCGGCTCAGCTCCCGGAGGAAATGCAATGGCAGGACTGATGTACGGCGCCACCGGCAAACGCAAGACCGCGGTAGCTCGGGTGCGGTTGACTCCCGGCGAGGGCACCATTATCGTTAACGGTCAGAGTATGCGCGATTACTTCCAGAGAGAAACCCTGTTTCAGATGGTTCGTACGCCGCTCGTAGAGACAGGCACTGAGGCTCGATACGACGTGGTGGCAAAGATCGTGGGCGGCGGCAAATCGGGTCAGGCTGGGGCGCTCCGTCACGGGATCGCCAGGGCTCTCGTAGAAGCCGACGCCTCGCTGCGGACAGACCTGAAAAGAGCGGGCTATCTATCCCGTGACGCCCGCATGGTGGAGCGCAAGAAGGCCGGCCTCAAGAAGGCTCGTAAGCGCCCGCAGTTTTCGAAGCGGTAACTTCAGGACGTACACCGGTATCGATGGGCGGGTGGTCTTCGGACACCCGCCTTTCGTGTTGAGGAAACTGTCCTCGTCCACAGACATGGGGGCTTTTCTGGAATGGTGCGTTCCAGGGGTGGGAAAATGGACCACCCGCACAACCCAGCAGTGACTATGTGGGCGGGAGGGCTGCGGGTCTTGAGGTTCGTTGCGTGAACATCAACGTTTCCCAGCCGGATAGCCGGCTTGTGTTGACCGGATTGGATATCGTGGATCTCACACGCTTCCGAGGGGCATTGCAGCGTCATCCGCGATTGCGGGAACGCCTGTTCAGTTCTGAAGAGCTGGCCTACGCTGACGGTCGCCGAGATCCGGTGGTTCACTTGGCGGCAAGGTTTGCGGCAAAAGAAGCTGTGGGGAAGCTGCTGGGCACGGGTGTGACTTCGTGGAAGGACATCTGTGTGGAGAGCCGGGGAGGGGCGCCGAGCGTGCGTCTGTTGGGTCGGGCGGCACAGAGGGCCGATACTCTGAGGCTGGGTCCGGTTGCGCTCTCCCTCTCGCACACTGCTACCATTGCAATGGCTGGCGCTGTGGCGCTGATCCTTGATAGCAAGGAGTCGTGGGAGGCTGTGTGACATGGAACAGTGCCGAGATGTACTGACCAGATTTAATACGACGACTGAACGTCCGTATGCCTTGACCGCGGAACAGATGCGCGAATTGGATCGCGTCGTCATAGAAGACGTAGGTGTGCCGGGTCCCGTCCTGATGGAGAGGGCGGCTCTGGGAGTATCCGAATTTATTCTGCGTTCATATCCGGGGCGGCATACGCTTGTGGTGTGCGGACGTGGGAACAATGGGGGAGACGGCCTGGCGGCGGCTCGGCAACTCCACGTTGCGGGCCATCCCGTTGTGTGTTTGGTGGCTGCGGATACTGTGGAGCAACTCAGTGTCGACGCCCGTCTCAATTTCCAGGCGGCGCAACGTTGCGGTGTGAACATAAGACCGGCTGCCTCCGCCGAACCCGTGCCGGACTTCCTTTTGAGGGAGACCGAGGTGGTGGTGGACTGCCTGCTGGGTACGGGCGCGGTTGGTGAGATAAGAAAATCGTTGCTGCCGTTTGTTCGGGCCATCAACATTCTGGGCGCCGGAGGTGTGCCCGTGGTGGCCGTTGACATTCCTTCGGGCGTGAACGCGACGACGGGTGCAATCGCTGCGGATACTGTAGTGGCAACTACCACTATTACGTTCCATGCCGCGAAGACGGGCCTGGTGGTGCCGCCCGGTAGTGAGGCGGCCGGGCGTGTTCTGGTGTGGGATATAGGACTGCCTCGTTACTTGGAGCTGGGGCAGGACGTGCGTGTGGTCGTGGAGAGCGATGTCCGGGTGCCCGGCCGCCGGCCGGATGACCACAAGTACCGGGCGGGGTACGCGTTTGTGGTGGCCGGCTCTGCTGAATATCCGGGCGCTGCGCTCTTAGCGGCGCGCGCCGCGGCGCGCGCCGGCGCGGGCTATGTACGGCTCTTGGCTCCTGAGGCAGTGGTGTCCTCCCTGCGGGCCGATCTATGGGAGATTACTGCCACCGGCTATGCGGATGGCATGCACCTAAGTGACGCCGAGTCGGTGATCGAGACTGTACAGGACCCCAGGGCCTCGGCGTTGGCGGTGGGTCCTGGGTTGGGTAGAGAGCAGGCCACCATGGAAGTGGTGAGGCGTGTGTTGCTGGAGTCCAACGTACCCGCGGTTGTGGATGCGGACGGTCTTCTTGCCTTTGCCGGGCGGGCCGATCTGCTGGCGCACCGGCCGGGGCTTGTCCTGACACCGCATGCCGGAGAGCTTGCGACCTTGATGGAGCAACCGGTTCAGGTTGTCGCGCGGGAGCCGTTGGCCGCTGCGCGCGCGGCGGCAGCGGCCACGCATCAGGTGGTTCTCCTGAAAGGTTCAAATACAGTGATCGCTGGGCCTGACGGCGCGGCGTGGGTGGTGGTGGAGGGTCCTCCTCAACTGGCCTCGGCCGGCACGGGGGACGTGCTTACCGGTGTCATCTGTGCTCTGTTGGCAAAGGGTTTGGAGCCGGCAGAAGCAGCGCGCGCGGCGGCCTGGCTTCATGCCAGGGCGGGCGGCATTGCGGCCGCATCGCGCAAGGCCGGGGTGACGGCCGGCGATGTGTTGGAGGAGATCCCGGCCGCCATGGCGGGTCGGGTTAATGACAGGAGGCCTAGTTGGACAGGGTGAAAGCTGGCGATATCATGAGTTTTCCCGTGCTGACGATAAGGCCAGAGGCTACCATACGCGAGCTGGCCGACGTCTTGGGCGAGAATGACGTAAGCGGGCTCCCGGTGGTGGACGACGAGGGGAGGCTCTTGGGTGTAGTGAGCGAGGAAGATCTCATCCTGCAGGATGCAGAGCTGCATTTCCCGCACTACATACAGATATTCGACAGTGTGATCTATCTCGAAAGCATACGCAAGTTCGAGGAGAGGTTTCGGAAGGCCTTGGCCGTCAAGGTGCGCGACATCATGTCTGACGAGCCGGTGACCATCTCCACCGATGCCACACTCCGTGAGATAGCCACTATCATGATTGATAGGGACGTGAATCGCCTGCCCGTCGTTGATGAAGAGAACCGTCTGCTGGGAATTGTTGCTAGGGGAGACGTAATCCGCGGGATCGCGGCTCTACAGGCTCTCGACGAGAAGAACGAGAAGGGAGCAGAAGCATAGGCCATGGCCAAGAAGGAGTCCCGGAGGGCGGCGCGACAAGCTGCACTCCAACCAAAGAAACCGATGGATCCGCGCCTCCGGCGACTTCGCCGAGCATTGCTCCAGGGATTGCTACTGTCCGGCATCTACCTGCTTCTGGTTCGCCTGGTTCTCAAGTCCGAGGGGCGGGCACTTTGGCAAGATATCTTCTGGACCATCATTTTCTTCCTCTTCTATACGGCTTTCATTTACTTTTGGGAGCAATTTCTGGAGAGGCGCCGTGCCAAGAAACAACAACAGAGTGACTTGAAACGCTAGGAGGTCAGCGACGGACCCGGCCGCAAGGGGGGCCTTACCGTCATCGGAGACGGTTATACGCGAGTTGCTCGCTGTGGTGCGCGCCTCCGGACATGAGGCGTGGCTCGTTGGAGGGACTGTGCGCGATCGCTACATGGGGAGACCGTGCGCGGATCTCGATGTAGTGTTGGGCGATGAGTCGGCCCACGAAGTGCGTGCTTTGGCTGTGAGGCTGGCGTCGGCCCTCCGCGCACCTCATTTCACGCTGTCGTCTGAATTCGGTGCGGAGCGCATTGTCTGGCAGGGCGGCCACTTGGACCTCAGTCCGCTTCGTGGACGGTGTATTGAGGAGGATCTCGCTCTGCGCGATTTCACAGTCAACGCCATCGCGTTGCCGTTGGGGGGCGGTTCCCCGTGCGATCCATACGGGGGTATAGATGATATCGCGCGGATGCGATTGGTAGCGGTGTGCGATGGCACGTTTCGTTCTGATCCGGTGCGGCTGCTGAGAGCGGTGCGGTTTGCTAGGACTCATGGGCTTGCCATAGATCACAGCACTGCAGCTATGGCCGGACGGGATGCCCACCTGCTGGCCGACGCGGCCGGCGAGAGATTACTTGCGGAAGTAGTGGCAACCTTTCAGGCTGGGTCCGCCTCGACGGCTGTGGCGCTGTGGGACGAGCTGGGTGTTCTGATTCATTTATTCCCTGAGGTCGCCGCCCTCCGGGGTGTGAAGTGTGGCATTGGTGACCACGATGATGTATACAGGTGCACGCTAAAAGCGCTTGATGAGTTGGATTTCATGTTGGAGTTTCCGGAGGCTCGTTTTTCGGAGTCGGTGGACGAGCTTTCGGAGCGCATACGAGAGAACGTCGACGGCTCGGTGCCGCGGCCTGCGGCATTGAGACTCGCAGTCCTGCTTCACGACATTGTCGGGCCTTCTGCGTCTGGTTCCACTGTCGGGCCTTCTACGTCTCATCCCGGGAGGTCCAAAAGGCCGCGGTTCTGTGAGCGGGAAGGCAAAGGGCCCGCAGTGGCCGGGGCGGTCTGTGAGAGACTTCGGTGCTCAGCGGCGTTGACCGGGCTTGTGGGTCGAGTGGTTGCAGGATATCAGTGGGTGGGGCTCCTGCGCGATCAAGAAGTTGTACGCACGCGTGACGAGGTCGGGTTCTTGTGGAAGGCTTCTCCATGGGAGCCGGAGCTCATCATGGCCTCTGTAGCGCGTTGGGCAGCGGGTGAAGAGTACGAGGTCACCGACTGCTTGGAATCGGGATACCTGACCTTGGCAGGCCGTCTCATGCGAAGGTGGTCGGAACGCAGGCGCAACGGTGTTCCGCCGCTTCCTGTGCGCGGTGACGAACTGAGCAGGCTTGTGGGTATTTCACCGGGACCTGAACTTGGGGCTATGCTGAAAGCTTTGCGCTTGGAGTGGGAAGCGGGAGAACTGAAAAATCAGGGGGAAGTGATGGCACGTGCTATCATCATGTGCTTGTGAGACTCATCTGCCCGGGGAAGGGCATTGGTTTGGTTTGGAGGAAGCGTGAAGAAAGGCATTCATCCCAATTACCAAGAAGCGCACGTTGTTTGCTCGTGCGGCAATGAATTTATGACACACTCCACTAAAGCGGAGATTCGTGTGGAGATCTGCTCAGAATGCCACCCGTTTTACACGGGCAAGCAGAAGCTTGTGGACACGGGAGGACGTGTCGAGAAGTTCAATCGGAAGTACCGCAGACCGCAGGCCGTCAAGTAGGCGGCGCCTGTCGCTGACCATCAATCTAGGCTCCTCGTCTTTCAGCGCCGTGTTTGGTTGGAGGCTTCTGTGAAGCACGGAGATCCTGTGCCGGTCAACAAAGAAGGGTGCGCCACCGAGCAGCACTACTACGGCGGTCAGGCTGTTATCGAGGGCGTCATGATGCGCGGTCGATATTCTTGGGGTTTGGCAGTGCGGCATCCGGATGGAGATATCGTGCGGCGCTCGTATACGCTGGTTGATCCCGGAGTGCGTTACCCGATCCTGAAGTGGCCGCTGATCCGTGGCGTGGTAGCGCTGTGGGATTCACTCAGCCTTGGCATCCGTGCCTTGAATATCTCAGCAAATTTAAGCCTGGAAGGCATGGAGACCGAGGAAGAGCCTCCGCCACAGTTGGGAGCGCGCGAGATGGCGGTCACCGTGATCGTGGCGCTGTTGATCGGGGTTGCGCTGTTTGTGGTGGCTCCACTCCTTATCGCGCGATTGTTCGGTGACGCCTTGGCCAATCCTGTCCTGTTCAACTTGGTGGAAGGACTGGTTCGTATTGCTATCTTCCTGGTGTATATCCTGGCGGTGTCGTTATTACCTGATCTGCGGCGCGTGTTTGAGTACCACGGGGCGGAACACAAGGTCATAAATGCGTACGAAGCGGGAGAAGTGCTTCGGCCAACTGCTGTGCGGCCTTTTTCTACACTGCATCCTCGCTGCGGAACGGCTTTTCTGTTGGTGGTGATGGTCATGGCCATCCTAGTACTGTCTCTGGTGGGAAAGCCGCCTTTGGTGTGGTTGATCGTGTCTCGCCTGGTGGGTATCCCGATCATCGCGGGTCTGGCCTACGAGGTTGTTCGTTACGCCGGGCGGCATCGGAAGGGGTTTGTGGCGCGTGTGCTATTGGGGCCCGGCCTGGGATTGCAAAAACTCACCACTAGGCAGCCGAGCGACGAACAGGTGGAAGTGGCCGTTGCGGCACTTGAAGAGGTGCTACGAGTAGAGGCTGGAGACGCCCCGGCGCTGGGTGCGGGTCTTCTTCCGTTGGCGGGGCAGGGAACATGATCGACAGACTGGTTGACGAGATTATCGAACGCTACGATGCTCTCAGCGAGCAACTTGCCGAACCGGGTATTTTTGCCGAGGGCGGTCGCTTTGCCGAGGTATCCAAAGCCCACGCTGATTTGCAGAGTGCGTACGATCTGGCTCGAGAGTATGCAGAAGCCCGAACATCACTGCGTGATGTTGAAGTCATGCTTGCCGAGCGTGGACTCGATGCGGAGATGAAAGAATTTCTGGATGAGGAAAGGGCGCAGAGCCAGGAGACCATGGAGCGGCTGGAAGACGCTATTCGGTTGGCGACGTTGGAGAAGGATCCTCGCGATGAAAAGGACATCATCGTAGAAATCCGGGCCGGTGCGGGTGGTGACGAGGCGGCGCTGTTTGCGGCGGAACTCTACCGCATGCTCACGCGGTATGCTGAGCACTTCCGTTATAAGCACCAGGTTCTGTCCACCAGCGAGTCGCCCTTGGGTGGCGTCAAAGAAATTGTGTTTGAGGTGAAGGGTCGTGGCGCCTTCGGGGTGTTCAAGTACGAATCCGGAGTGCATCGGGTTCAGCGTGTACCTGTCACCGAATCCACGGGGCGCATTCATACGTCTACCGCCACTGTTGCCGTACTGCCGGAAGCTGAGGAAGTAGATGTGATTATAGATCCTAACGACGTCCGGGTGGACGTCTATCGGTCCACCGGTCCCGGTGGGCAGTCGGTGAACACTACGGATTCAGCCGTACGAATCACTCATGTCCCAACCGGACTGGTGGTGTCGTGTCAGGATGAAAAATCGCAGCTGCAGAACAAGGAGCGCGCTTTTCGTATCTTGCGGGCACGTCTTTTGGACATAGCCCAGGCGGAACAGGAAGCTCAGTTGGCGGCAGAACGGCGCAGTCAGGTGGGAACGGGAGATCGGGCGCAGAAGATCCGGACCTACAACTTTCCCCAAGCTCGTGTCACAGACCACCGGGTGGGCCTAACCTCGCATCGTCTTGATGCGGTGTTGATGGGAGAGCTGGAGGAGTTCACCGAAGCCCTCGTCGCCGCTGAGCGCGCAGAGAAGCTCGCTCAACTTGCGGGGGCCGGGGTCTAGCTACTGGCGACCACTCGTGCTCCCTACATGGACCGTATCGCGCCTGCTGTCTACCGCGGGCGACTATCTGACTGCTCGGGGTAGTGAATCGGGGCGGCTAGACGCCGAACTCCTGCTCTCTCACGCGCTGAATCTCGAACGCATCGATCTCTATCTTCAGTACGATCGACCTCTGACGAGTGAAGAGGTGGACCGATTTCGCGAGCATGTCAGGCGGCGCGCGCGCCATGAGCCCGTGGCCTACATTCTGGGAACGGCTTACTTTCGCCATCTCAGATTGCGGGTGTCTCCTGCCGTTTTGATCCCTAGGCCGGAGACCGAAGAACTGGTTGAGCATGTGCTGGATTGGTTGGCGGTGCATCCTCCAGAGCTGTGGGATTGTGGCGGAGGCCAAGCTTCTCGCGTCTGTGATGTAGGAACGGGTTCCGGTGCTATTGCTCTTAGCCTGGCGACAGAGCGCGGGGTATCGGTTCTTGCTCTGGACTCGAGTTCAGCTGCGCTGAAGGTGGCGTCTGCCAATGCCCAAGCGGCCGGTGTGACCCATTTGGTAAGCTTCGATTGCAGGGATCTGCTGAGCGACGTTCCCGCGGAATCGCTGATGGCGATAGTGTCCAATCCGCCGTATGTGTCGGATGAGGAGTGGGGAGGCTTGGCTCGCGATGTTCGCGATTTTGAACCACAGGAGGCCCTGCGTGGTGGCCCGGACGGGCTGGACGTGTATCGGCGTTTGCTGCCGGATGCAGCCCGCGTGCTGCGTCCTGGAGGGGGGTTGTTCCTCGAGATAGGTTTTGCACAGGCAGAGCGTGTGATGAATATGGCGCGCCGCACGGGGTTTTGTCACATCCGGGTTTATCGCGACCTCTCGGGCAAGGAGCGGATAGTATGCATGGCCAAGCCCGGGGCGCCCCGGCTGTCGATAGCAGGACTGACGAGGTCCACAGAGAGCCGCCAAGTGCACGTTCTGGAGACCGTACGACAGGCGCTGGCTGCCGGCGCTATTGTGGGTACACCCACCGATACCGTGTACGGTCTGGCGACGGCATGGGATAGCGCGAAGGGTAGGCGGACCCTCCGGGAGGGCAAGGGGCGCAGGGAGGACAAGCCCTTCCAGGTCATGTTCTCCTCGGTGGAGGCCGCGACGGCATCGCTTCCGGGCTTGAGCTCTGCCGCCGTGCGGATTCTTGAGGGGCTCCTTCCCGGACCTTACACGTTTGTAGTGGCGACGGACCTACCGCAAGCCGCTTCGCTCGGATCAGAAGGCTCCGTGGGCGTTCGTGTTCCTGATCATCCGGAGCTTCTAGGCCTGCTCGCCGCGTTAGGGGTTCCGTTGGCCGCTACGAGCGCGAATCGTGGCGGAGAGGATGCGGCCTGGGGGCCGGAGGAGGTGCCGGGTGAGGTGGCGGCCGCCTGTGCCGTGCTGCTCGAGGCACAGGCGGCCGCCTCACCAAGTGGGTCGGCATCTACCGTGGTTGACCTCAGATCGGTCGACGAGGATGGCACGGCAATAGTTCTGCGAGAGGGAGTTGTGTCGGGCGCTGAGGTTCTGGAGCGTATAGGCTTTCTGCTATCCTAGCGCGATGTTCGCGTCGAGGGGCTGGAGGGATCGGTCGGTATGCGTTACGTTGTAGCTTGTGATCACGCTGGGCTTCCGTTGAAGGGGATTTTGATGGAAGAATTAGAGGCCCAGGATCATCGGGTAGAGGACCTTGGTACCATGACCGAAGAATCAGTAGACTATCCGCTGTTTGCGGTCAAGGTGGCACGGGCCATTGAGGCCGGAACTGCGGATATGGGATTGCTCCTTTGTGGCACCGGAATCGGTATGGCGCTTGCGGCTAACAGGGCGGCGCCGGTGCGTGCCGTGACGGTGAGCGACTGCTTCTCTGCACGCATGGCCCGCGAGCATAACGATGCAAATATCCTGTGCATGGGAGCTCGGGTGGTGGGTCCAGGTGTCGCCGTCGATATACTCCGTTCGTGGTTGGCGGCTGAGTTTCAAGGAGGACGCCACACACGACGCGTCCAGATGATTATGGAGGCCGAATCACTATGACCGATAGCTACGCGGATCTAGCGTTGGCGCAGGTCGACCCTGAGATCAACAGGCTGATCAGAAGGGAAATGGCACGTGAGCAGGAGAATATCGAACTCATAGCGTCCGAGAACTTTGTGCCGTTGGCCGTACTCCAAGCAGTGGGCAGTGTTCTCACCAACAAGTACGCTGAGGGTTATCCCGGAGCGCGGTATTATGGCGGTTGCGAGATCATCGATCAGATTGAGCAGTTGGCCATTGACCGGGCCAAGGCGCTCTTTGGAGCGGAGCATGCCAACGTTCAGCCGCACTCCGGATCGCAGGCAAATGCAGCAGCCTATTACGCCGCCCTCGAGCCCGACGATGTCGTTCTTGCTATGCGGCTCGATCACGGCGGCCATCTCACACATGGTCTCAAAGTCAATTTCTCCGGTCGCAACTACCGCTTCTTCCATTACGGTGTGTCGGAAGAGACGGGTTGCATTGACCATGAATTGGTACGTGCTGCCGCAAAGGAATGCCGGCCCAAACTGATTGTGGCCGGAGCCAGCGCCTATCCTCGCACTATCGATTTTTTGGCATTTCGCGCCATCGCTGATGAGGTAGACGCCATGTTGATGGTGGACATGGCTCATATCGCGGGCCTGATCGCAGCCGGCGAGCATCCGTCTCCCTTCCCCCACGCGCAGTTGGTCACGACCACCACGCACAAGACTCTTGCCGGCCCTCGGGCGGGGGCCATCTTCTGTAGTTCCGCGTATGCGACAGAAGTGGATAGAGCCGTTTTTCCGGGCACACAGGGAGGGCCGCTTGAGCATGTCATCGCCGCCAAGGCTGTTTGCTTCCACTTGGCTTCCACGACGGAGTTCAAAGAGAAACAGCATCGTACTGTGCAGAACGCCAAGGTTCTTGCCGAAGAGCTTATGAACCACGGTATCCGGCTGGTCTCAGGCGGGACCGACAATCACCTCCTGCTGCTGGACTTCAGCGATATGGATATCACGGGACTGGAAGCACAGGAGTTGCTGGACCAGGCCGGTATTACCACCAACAAGAATACTGTGCCGGGAGATAAGAGACCGCCAAAGGTGACTTCGGGTCTTCGTTTAGGGACTCCTGCCATGACTACACGCGGATTTGGTCCGCCCGAGATGAAAGAAGTGGGCCGCATAATCTCCGAGGTGGTTACCACCAAGCCCGGGTCCTCGCGGCTTGCTGAATTGCGGACACAGTCCTTGGCGTTGACCTCTGCATTTCCTTTGTACCCAAGCCTTGATCGATAATGGATATGGGGGTGTACGCTTGAGTCGCCCCGGTTGGGAAGAGTACTTCATGGAGATCGCATGCGTGGTCTCCACCAGATCTACTTGTCTACGGCGCCGGGTGGGCGCTGTGCTTGTCAACAACCGTCAGATTCTAGCTACCGGCTATAACGGCGCCCCACGAGGTGTGGCTCACTGTGTAGACGTGGGGTGTCTGCGAGATCAGTTGGGTGTTCCTTCAGGAGAGCGACACGAGCTCTGCCGCGGTCTGCACGCAGAGCAAAACGCAATCATCCAGGCCGCCTACCACGGCATATCCATAAATGGTGCGGAGATGTACTGCACGCACCAGCCCTGCGTGCTGTGCGCGAAGATGCTGGTCAACGCCGGCATTGTCACCCTGTACTACGCAGGTGACTACCCGGATGATTTGGCGGTACAGGTATTTGAGGAAGCCGGGACACGTTTGATGCAGCTGCCGGAAACTCGCCGGCCGGCCAACCAAACGTGATGTGCGCGCGTGGCTTGCATATGCGGTTTAAAACCCGCCTTGCGGTCTCCATCAAGCCTGTTCTATAATACCGGCGCTTCTGGGTTTAACGAGTTACACGTGCTGCAATGCGGCCGCCGGATGGCCCGGGTTCCTTCGTTTGCCCATTAGCGGGAGTGACCCTCATTGGGCCGGGTTGGTAGCTGGGTCGCAATGGAAGAGGATGATGTGGCGCAGCGATTGGATATAGGTAGGGAGAGGCCGGCCCAATGATAGCGGGGGTGTCGATAGTAGTGGGTCTGGTGCTGGCGGTCTTGTATGAAGTCGCTTGGTTCCGTACCCAATCGCTGGTGCTGGCGCGCTGGCGTAAGATGGCCCCGCTGCTATCGATTGCGGGTTTTTTTGTACGGCTGGTTGTGTTGGGTCTGGTGTTTTGGGCGCTGTGGGCGTGGACGCCGTTGAATCTTTTTATCACGGCCATAGCGTTTGCAGTTGGTTTCACGGTGCTGAGTGTGTTCTTCCTACATAGATTCACTAAGGGTAGGCACACCTCGGGGACGTCGACTCAAGTGCTTCCCTAGAAGGAGTTCCTAGTGTCAGCAGAAGCCGGAGCGAATAAGGTAGCAGAGGCGCTTCATGAACTGAATGTTCAGACTATTGTTCAGATTCCTAAGCTGGGTCCCTTTGATTTTTCCATTACCAACGCGGTTCTCTACATGTGGATCTCGGCTCTGCTTGTATTCATCTTTTATTTGGTTATCGCAAAGAGACTCAAGAAAGAACCAAGTGGTTTACAGACCATTGGAGAATCGCTACTGAACTTCTCTACCGGCCACCTCACGGGGCAATTCGGTGAGAAAGGTAAGAAGTATTACTATATTATTCTCACTATATTTACTTATATTTTTACTATGAACGTTATTGGGCTTATTCCAAAGCCCGAGATCTTGAAGCCATATACGCCTACCGCCAATATCAATGTCACCTTTGGTATGGCAATTGTGGTCTTCTTGATAACCCAGTTTCAGGGATTCAAGCGGCATAAGTTGGGGTACATCCGGTCGTGGCTGACGCCTCCCGGTGTGCCCGTGGCGCTTGCCATCCCTTTGCACCTCATCTTCTTTGTCGTTCACCTGATGGGCGAGCTCTTCAAACCGCTGTCGCTGGCAATCCGACTTTTCGGCAATACTATCGCCGGCCATCTGGTCATACTGGTGATGATCGGTCTGGTGCTGCAGTATCAGAACTTCCTTATTGCCGTGCCGCCGTTGCTGTTCGTCATCATTATGACTGGTTTCGAGATCTTCGTGGCCTTCCTTCAGGCCTATATCTTCGCGCTCCTCTCGGTGATCTATATAGAGTCCGCAATCTACGCCGGCCACTAATACAGGCACTACGCAGAAGAAAAGGAGAAGAACGTGGACGCTGAGACCGCTGCAAAGCTCGCCGCAGGTCTGGGGATTGGTATCGCGACCCTTGGCCCAGGAATCGGCATCGGCTATATGACGGGCCGCGCTACCGAAGCCATCGCCCGCCAGCCTGAAGCAATGGGCGACATCCGGACCACGATGATTATCGGCGTGGCTCTGGCCGAGGCGCTCGCTCTGTACGCCTTCGTTATCGCCATCCTGCTCGCGGTCGCTTAGGATTCGGATACAGGGCGTCGGGGGGCCGAACGGTCCCCCGACGCATACGACTGAGGAGCGCGAGAGTCGAGCATGAGCATCTTTGAGGTATCACCCGGGCTATTCATCTGGTCTGCCGTCACCTTCATCATCCTCATCCTCGCCCTTTGGAAGGTGGCCTACAAACCAATGATGGCCATGCAGAAGAAGCGGCAGGCGGAGATCCACGACGCCATTGAGGGCGCTGAGCGTGTGAAGGAAGAAGCACGCGTGCTGCTGGCGGAATACAAGCAGCAGCTCGCCGACGCCCGCATTGAGGCCGAGGAGATCATGGAGCGAGCGAGGAAGGTTGGAGAGTCGACCAAGGCTGAGATAGTCAATGAGGCCAAAGAGCAGGCCGAGCGCACGCTCGAGCGGGCACGCGAACAAGTTGAGCGCGAGACAAGACAGGCGCTGGCGGACATTAAGCTACAGGTGGCCGACCTTGCTCTGGCGGCCGCCGAAAAGGCAACCAGCCGCGGCCTGACCGCCGATGAGGACATGCAACTCATCCGCGAAGCCTTGGCCGAAGTCGAAATGATGCGACCCAACAGCAACTGAGGAAGAGGCGCAGGTGAGCGAGGCCAAGATCGCGAGAGTCTATGCTGACGCCCTCTTCCGCGCTGCGGAGGCAGAGGGCAGAGTGCAGCCGGTACGCCGGGATTTGCACGCCTTTGTAGAGGCGGTCCGTGGTTCCGATGAGCTGCGGAGCGTGCTCAGGGACCAAGATGTTGCCGGTGAGACCCGGAAACGCTTGGTGCTTGAACTGACCGAAGGGGGAGACCCTCTCGTCCGCAACCTCCTTCGCTTGTTGATTGACAAAGGACGGGAGGAGATACTCGACGATCTTGATCAGGCCTTTGGCAACCTGGTGGAAGAGGCCGGCAATGTTGTGACCGTTGTACTCACAACGGCGCGCCCGGTACCGGAGGAGTTGAAGGCGGAGATCAAGGCGTCACTCGAGTCTTCGCTGCAGAAGACCGTGGAGTTGGTGCTCACCGTGGATGAGAGCATCGTCGGTGGAGCGAAGCTACGTATCGGTGACAGAATCGCGGACGCCAGCATCCGGCATCGGCTGGATCAACTGCGCGCCCGCCTGATTAGCCCAACGGCAAGGTTGGAGGGTTCAGTTGAAGCTGCGTCCTGAGGAGATTACCGCCGTCCTCAAGTCCCAGATTAGGGATTATGAGGCCGAGGTCGATGTCCAGGAGGTCGGCACGGTGCTGCAGGTGGGCGACGGTATCGCTCGTATCCACGGGCTTGAGAATGCCGTTGCTTCGGAGATGCTTGAGCTTCCCCACGGGGTCATGGGGTTGGTCCTCAACCTGGAGGAAGACAACGTAGGCGCCGTGCTCCTGGGCGAGGACACTCTCATAAAAGAGGGAGATCTAGTCAAGCGGACCGGCCGGATTTTGGAGGTTCCGGTAGGCGAAGCATTGGTGGGTCGGGTAGTGGATCCACTCGGTGCACCGTTGGACGACAAAGGCCCTATCGAAACCAATGAGTTTCGTCCGGTTGAGTTCAAGGCGCCCGGCGTCATTCGTCGTCAGCCGGTTAAGGAGCCTCTCCAGACCGGCATCAAGGCCGTCGACTCTCTGATTCCCATTGGGCGAGGACAGCGCGAGCTGATCATCGGCGACCGCGGTACCGGCAAAACCGCCATCGCGGTGGATACTATCATTAACCAGAAAGGCCAAGACGTCATCTGTGTGTATGTGGCCGTGGGTCAGAAGGCGTCAACCGTGGCGCAGATCGTGAACCGGTTGGAGCAGTTCGGCGCTATGGACTACACGATTATCGTTATGGCGTCGGCCTCGGCTTCTGCACCTCTGCGTTACATTGCTCCGTACGCCGGTGCGGCCATGGGTGAGTTCTTCACATACCGTGGCGAACACGCCTTGTGTATTTATGATGACCTCACCAAGCACGCGGATGCATACCGGCAGATGTCACTGCTGTTACGCCGTCCGCCCGGCCGCGAGGCCTTCCCCGGTGACGTTTTCTACCTTCATAGCCGTCTACTGGAGCGTGCCTGTAAGCTGCGGGACGACCTAGGCGGTGGATCGCTGACGGCATTGCCGGTTATTGAAACCAAAGCCGGCGACCTCTCCGCGTACATTCCTACCAACGTGATCTCGATCACCGATGGTCAGATGTTCTTGGAGTCCAACCTCTTCTATTCAGGTGTACGACCTGCCATTAACGTCGGTATATCTGTGTCTCGGGTGGGAGGGAAGGCGCAGATCCAGGCCATGAAGAAGGTGGCCGGCTCCTTGCGCCTGGACCTGTCGCAGTACAGGGAGCTGGAAGCGTTTGCCAAGTTCGGCTCAGAACTTGACCCGGAAACCATGAAAACGCTGTCTCGAGGCGAGCGGTTGGTGGCGGTTCTGAACCAACCGCAGTACAAGCCGTGGCCTGTGGAGGAGCAGGTTCAGGCGCTGTTTGCGGCCACCCAAGGGTATCTTGATGACGTGGAAGTGGCGCAGGCTTCGGAGTTCAACCTGGGGTTGCTTGATTTCTTGAAGTCGCAGTATCCGACAGTAGGCGAGACGATCGCCAAAACGCAGGATCTGTCGGATGATATAGCTCAGCAGCTACACGAAGCGATCCAAGCCTTCAAGGCGGATTACTCCAGCAGCGTCGCGACCGCCGTCGAGGCGTAGGAGGCGGGCGACCGTGGCTAGCCAAAAGGACCTCCGGCAGAGCATCGCCTCGGTGGAAAATACCAGGAAGATCACCAAAGCCATGGAGATGGTGGCGGCGGCGCGGCTGCGTCGCTCCCAGCAGCGCATCGAACAAGCGCGGCCCTATGCTCACTGGATGATGGAATTTATCGCCGGCCTGGTGCGCTACGCGCCAACCAGCGGGACTGGGCTCCCTTTGCTCGAGCCTCGTATGGATACCAAGCGGGTTGCCGTGCTCGCTTTCACGGCGGACCGCGGTTTATGTGGAGCGTTCAATGCCAACGTTGTCAGACGTACGTTGGAGCTCAAGAGAACGTATGAAGCTCAGGATGTGGAAGTTGATCTTCATGTCGTGGGCAGGAAGGGTGTCTCGACCTTCCGGTTCCAGGGGTACCACCTGGTAGGAGTCTACACGGGTATTACCGACCGGCCCCGTTACCTGAACGCCCAGACTATTGCCGATGTTCTCATCCGTGCTTACTCAGTACAGGATGTTGACGCGGTTCATCTAGTCTACAACCGCTTCAAGACGGCGATGGAACAGAATCTCATCGACGAGGTCATCCTCCCCATCCAGGAAGAAGTGGTCACCAAGTACGCTTCGGATGTGGTAGCCCCTCATATGGAGTTCATCTTCGAGCCCGGGCCGGGCAAGATCCTGCGCGATCTGCTTCCGACCTATGTGGAGATGGCTGTGTTCTCGGCCCTTCTGGAAAGTTCGGCCAGTGAGCACGGGGCGCGCATGACGGCTATGCGCAACGCGTCGGACTCGGCTATCGACATGATCAACAGTCTGAACCTGGCCATGAACCGGGCTCGGCAGGCTTCCATTACGCAGGAAATCTTGGAAGTGGTGGCCGGAGCCGACGCCCTGGCCTGATGAGATGAAGTGCGCCGGCCGGCTGCGCAGGCCGGCGGCACGAGGAGGATACGTGGCAATATGAACAAAGGAAAGATAGTCCAGATCATCGGGCCGGTCCTGGACGTGTACTTCGGGGACGAGCTCCCGGCCATTTACAGCGCGCTTGAGGTCAGCGCCAAGACGCCTTCAGGTGAAGAAATTCGTCTGGTTGCGGAGGTAGAGCAGCACCTGGGAGACAATAAGGTGCGTGCGGTTGCCATGGACTCGACCGACGGTCTTGCCAGGGGCATGGAAGTCGTCGACACCGGACAACCGATCACGGTCCCGGTTGGTGATGCCACTTTGGGCCGCCTGTTCAATCTCATTGGTGAGCCCATCGACGAGGGCTCTCCTCTGCCGGAGGATGTAACGCGTTGGCCGATCCACCGTCCGGCCCCCACTTTCGATGCCCTGGAGCCTACCACCGAGGTGTTCGAAACCGGCATCAAAGTGATTGATCTCCTTGCTCCGTACGTGAAGGGCGGTAAGGTCGGTCTGTTCGGTGGAGCCGGTGTGGGCAAGACCGTGCTCATTCAGGAATTGATCAACAACATCGCCACGGAACACGGTGGCCTGTCCGTCTTCTGTGGAGTGGGAGAACGGACGCGGGAGGGCAACGACCTCTATCTGGAGATGTTGGAGGCCGGCGTTCTATCCAAGACGGCACTCATGTTTGGGCAGATGAATGAGCCGCCTGGTGCGCGTCTGCGTGTCGGCCTGTCGGGCCTTACTATGGCTGAGTACTTCCGTGATGTGACGGGCCAGGACGTCCTGCTGTTCGTGGACAACATCTTCCGTTTTGTGCAGGCGGGGTCGGAAGTATCCGCCCTGCTTGGTCGCATGCCCTCCGCCGTGGGTTATCAGCCCACCCTGGCTTCCGAAATGGGCCAGCTGCAGGAGCGCATTACCTCCACTAAGAGCGGTTCGGTGACATCAGTGCAGGCCATTTACGTGCCCGCAGACGATCTGACCGACCCGGCTCCGGCCAACTGCTTTGCCCACCTTGATGCTACCACGGTGTTGAGCCGCCAGGTGGCCGAAAAGGGTATCTATCCGGCAGTGGACCCGCTGGACTCCACCAGCCGGGCCTTGGACCCGAACGTTGTGGGTACGGAACACTACCACGTGGCCATGGAAGTCCAAGAGACGCTGCAGCGGTACAAAGAACTGCAGGACATCATTGCTATTCTGGGTATGGACGAACTTTCCGACGAGGACAAACTGCTGGTGCAGAGGGCGCGTAAGATCGAGCGGTTCCTGTCGCAGCCGTTCACAGTGGCGGAAGCATACACGGGTCGCGGTGGGAAGTACGTAGAACTGGCTGATACCATCCGCGGCTTCAAGGAGATCGTGGAGGGTCGCCACGACGATATCCCGGAGCAGGCGTTTTATATGGTGGGCACCATTGAAGAAGCCGTGACGGCCGCCAAGCTAATGCGCGGCGAGACCGAGGAGTAGACGGTGGCCGTTAACAGCCAAGATCGCTCGTTCCTGCGGGTGGAAGTGGTTGATCCGGACGGCTTGGTCTTCGAGGGCGACGTAGCTATGGTCGTTATCCCCGCCGCGTACGGTGAGATCGGCATCCTGCCGCAACACGCGCCGCTTGTGGCCATGCTGGATATCGGCGAACTGAGGGTCAAGACGCTCGGCGATCAGTGGATGTCGTTGGCCGTGGCGGAAGGGTTTGCCATGGTGCAGCAGGATCGCATCATCATCTTGGCTGATTCTGCGGAGCTGGCTACGGAGATTGATGAAGACAAAGCCATTCGAGCTCGTGATCGTGCGTTGGCGAACCTGGCCATGATTAAAGAAGGCAGGCTTCCAGAAGGTCAGGAGAAGCTCTACCCGTTTCGGGAGCAGAAGGCTCTCAAAGCCGCTCTTAACCAACTCAAGGTCCTGCGGAAGGTTTAGGGCCCGCGCGATCGAGGGCTCGTTATCGTGGAACCAGGCACCGCTTCACGGTACCTGATCCGGGGAGGCGTACGCCTCTCCGGACGGGTGCCGGTGTCCGGAGCTAAGAACTCAGCGCTCAAACTCATGGCGGCTGCTTTGCTGGCGCCGGCTACTTATACCCTGCGCAACGTGCCGGATATTCAAGATGTGCGCACCATGAGTGAGGTGTTGGAGCACCTGGGTGCAGTGGTTTCGTTCGACGCTGGGACCATGAATATTGACACCACGAGCGTGGTTAGCCAGACGGCTCCGTACGAGCTGGTGCAAAAAATGCGTGCATCCATCCAGATCATAGGACCGTTGGTGGCGCATTTCGGCCATGCGCGGGTATCCATGCCCGGGGGCTGCAATTTGGGCCCACGCAAGATTGATATTCACCTTCGTGGCCTTACGCAGCTGGGCGCTGAGATCACATCGGATCACGGCTTCATTGAGGTTACCGCGGAGCGTCTTACGGGCACGTATATCCTGCTCGAGTACCCCAGCGTAGGGGCTACAGAGAACCTGATGATGGCGGCTGTGCGCGCTGATGGCAAGACCATGATAGACAATGCGGCGCGGGAGCCGGAGATTGTTGATCTCAGCAAGTTCTT
>JAAYZX010000005.1 GCA_012514635.1 Actinomycetota bacterium | reverse complement strand
CTCGTCACCCTATCCTTTGGGGTAGTGTGGCACGCTGTCCTTAGTGGGTATGATTTCATGTTGGGCTAGTCTGCTGCCGAGTGGCCCGACGTATAGAGCGGACCGTAGGGAGCGGGCCAGCATTCGTGCTGCCTGCGTCCTGGTAAGATTGGAGAAGACAGGTGAAAGAGCTGGTACGAAGGATCGAACAAGCAGCCTTGGAAACGGAGTTCTCAGGTGTCATCTCGGTATTCAGAGATGCTTCACCTGTGTTCAACAAGGCATTTGGGTACCGAGACTTGAAGAACAAACTGCCCAATACCACCAGTACGATATTCGGCATTGCCTCGGGGACCAAGGTTTTTACAGCATTGGGGATTGGTGTGCTTATCGACCAGGGCCTGATCTCTCTGGATACGACTATCGGTGAGATCGCCCAGGAATACACGGGCTTTGTCGATGAACACGCGACGATTCAGCAGCTACTGACCCATACCTCAGGCATTTATGACTACTATGACGAGGAGGTCGAGCAGGACTATGAGCGCTTCTCGGTAGAGATCCCGTGGTGTGAACTGGAAACGCCCTCAGACTACTATCCTCTGTTCAAAGGCCAAGCAATGAAGTTTCGCCCGGGAGAGAGGTACTCTTACTCCAATGGCGGGTATGTCTTTCTGGGGATGCTGATCGAGAAACTGACGGGTAGACTCTATCGAGATTTCATGGGTGAGTATGTTCTGCAGGCGGCTAGTATGCACCGGTCTGGTTTCTATGCCTTCGATGATCTGCCCGAAAACACGGCAAATGGCTACCTCGAAGACCGAAGAACGACCAATATCTACCACCTGCCGCGAAGAGGCGGCGGAGATGGGGGAATGTATACCACGACTGATGATCTCCGCGCTTTCTGGGGCAGCTGGTTCTCGAACAAGCTCCTTTCCGCAGAACTCACAGCAACCTACCTAAAAACGCACTGTACGCTCGACGCCACCAGCGGATATGGTTGCGGAGTCTACAAGCGTCTTGATGGTAGCATGTTTGCGATTGTGGGCGGTGACGCTGGAGTTGGTTTTGATTCCCGGTATGTTGTAGCAGAGAGACTAACCATGAACATTCTCTCCAATGTCACCAATGGAGAAGAAGCTATGAGAGACGTTGTCCTGAGTTGCTTCTAGGCGAACAGGTCTCGCAGAAGACCCGAGGAAACAGGTCTGTGGGGAAGGCGATGACTGAAGTCTTTGACGGTGATCCAGAGTTCATCACACGTCCCTATCAGTTGGCCGATCGACAGGGCGTACGAGCGATCTACGGCTCGGACGAGTTTGCACGGCCTGACCTGCAACGGAAGTACCCGCGCATGGGTGAGTACCTGGCCGATAGCATGTCTCACTACACAGACTACGAGCCTGAAAGCGCGTTTGTGGCCGAGGCACAGGGGGAAGTCGTGGGTGCGCTGTTGGGCGCGGTAGACACCGCCCGTTGTGAGCGTGTGTACCGGCGGCACATCCGCCCACTGCTGATCAGGCGCTGTCTATCAGGAGCCTATGGCTGGCCGGGCTGGGTGTTGCCGATCCTGCGCACCGAATGGGCTTCACGGCACACCGTCTATCCAGACGTGGCGTTACGGCAGTATCCCGCGCATCTACACATCGGCGTCCTGCCTCTGTGGAGGCGGCGCGGAATCGGTACGGCGCTGATGACCTGTTACGAGGAGTATCTCTGCCAGCGGGGCGTGGCCGGGTTTCACCTTTATGCTTCGTCGTTTCATCCGTTGGGTGTAGCATTCTACCGCAAGCTGGGGTTGGAGGACTTGGGGCAGTTCGAGTGGCGTCTGCACGACGGGCTTCAATGGCAGACGGTCACCGAACACATCTTTGGGTCACGGCTAGATGGCCCGCAGCGGCGATCTCGCCGAACCATGGCCGTGCTTTGAGAGGAAGGGGCTTTCTATGACAACAGGCAGTTTCCCGACCCCGATCGTTGGCTGGATGGCCATCGCCACTGGAGTCCTCGCCATCCTTGCGATAGTATTCCTCATCCTTATGTATGCGGCGAATACGTTCTTTGGTGCGGTCAATGACGTCCTCAACAGCCTCGTCGGGATCTCGAGCGTGATTCTGGCATGGATGCTGTATGCGGAACATCATTCCCGAGCACCGTTGATGAGCCAGATTGCGCTCGCGCTTGTGGTGGTCGGCGCAATCTTTGTCATCATCGGATCGATCCTGGTCCTCTTCGGCTTCACGGACTTCGTGCTGGCTGGGTGGTATTCAGGCATCGGGTATGCTCTGATCGGCTTGTGGCTGGCGGCATTCTGTTATCCGCTCTTGCGCGGTGGCGTGTTGCCGCACAGCCTGGTCGTCTTTGGGATTGTCGTAGGAGCATTCATGGCAGTCGGTCTGCTCGGTGTTCCCGGAATAGCCGCTGGAATAGATAGCATGGAGTCGATGCCATGGTATCTCTATGTTGCGTTTTTGGGGTGGCTTGGAATCTATATCCTCTATCCCATCTGGACAATCGGGTTGGGGCGGAATCTTCTGCTCCCGAAATGACGCCACGCGTGACGTGACCCGGCCCGGCGCGCTGTGCCGATCCGCCGTCTGGCGATCGGGTGCGGGAGGGCATCCCCGCAAGCTCAGGATGCCGCGCCGGTGAGCGCAAGGGAGGAGACGGAAATGACAATGCTGATCCACGCGATGGGCGAGGGCCCACCGGCCGTGTTGGTCGGGGGAGGGCTCACGGGGTGGCTGAGCTGGATACCCCACCAGGAGCGCCTGGTCACCGCGCGACGGGTGGCGCGAGCCCAGCCGCTGGTGGTGCAGCTCGGGCTGGAGAACCGGCCCGTGCCGCCGGACTATTCGGTGGAGATGGAGAGCGCGGCGCTGGCCGCCGCTGTGGATGAGCTCCAGCCAACCGGGGCGGTCGACCTCGTCGGCTGGTCCTACGGGGGTTTCCTCAGCCTCGACTACGCGCTGACCCACCCCGATCGGGTCCGCACCCTCACGCTCATCGAGCCGCCGGCCTTCTGGGTGCTGGCAGCGGCCGGCGATCCCGCCTACGAGGAGGAGCGGGCGCGGCTCCGGCCGCTCGCCGAGCGGCTGCGCGACGATGTGACTGCGG
>JAAYZX010000027.1 GCA_012514635.1 Actinomycetota bacterium | reverse complement strand
GTTCGTAGAAGGCGATGGTCTCATCGAGAGGGTAGTTCTTACACGACAGGTACTCGTAGCCGACCGGTGCCGCGAAGTACCGGTTGCGGAAGACGGTGTCTCCCAGACGGATCGGCGAGAAGAGGTGTGGGTACTCAGACTTGTACATAAGAGATGTCCTGTTCCTTTCGACCATTGCGCCAAGGGACGCGTCGGAAAGCAACACTCAAGAACCGAGTGCGGCAGCCAACCTACTTCCCGTTATCCATCGAGAGTGGAGCTTTCCGAGTCTCCTCAGGTACGCATCAATTCTGGTAGCCACAGGGTTAGCTGCGGAACAAATAGTAGCACTATCAAGAATAAGAAAATCACAACCAAGAACGGGATCGAACCCCTGAGGAGGTCTCCCATATTTATGTTAAAGGTGTTGCGCATAAAAAATAGATTAACACCCATAGGTGGCGTAACTAATCCAATCTCTAAGGTTACCAAATAGAGAACTCCAAACCACACTAAATCGATGCCTAGCGAAGTAAGTAACGGAGCAAAAATTGGTATGGTCAATACCGTGATACTAATTGAATCAAATATACAACCAAGGATGAGATATAATACCACTATAGCAACGACGACCATAAGCGGTGATAAATTCAGACCTATCACGAGCTCTTCGAGAAAGTTTCCGACTCCGGCGCTCGCCAACAGGTAAGAAAAGAAATTCGCCGCCACGATAATGAGCAACATCATGGTGTTGATAACAGCGGCCTCGATAATCGCGCGACGGAGACCTGTCCACCGTAAACGAAATACGGCGACGGCGATGACAAGGATTACGACCGCCCCGATTCCGGCGGCTTCAGTGGGCGTAGCGACGCCAAAGAAGATCGAGCCGACAATGGATGCCATGACGAGCCCCACATGCCAAACATACCTTAGTGACGAAATACGTTCACGCCAGGGCACCGAGGTCGCGGCTGGGCCCAACTTGGGATTGCGCCAGCAGATCACTAGAGGGACGGTCGCGAGCAGCACAGCCAAGATAATCCCGGGCATTAGCCCGGCGATGAAGAGATGACCCACAGACACGCTGGCCATGACGCCGTAGATAACCATGGGTGTGCTCGGCGGAATCAGTGGCCCAAGAACACCCCCGACAGTCAGACCCCCCAAGGCCAGCTTTCTATCGTAGCCGTACTTCGTCAATTCCGGTTCCGCCACTTTGCCCACTGCCACGATGGCGGCCCCGCTGACCCCCACCGTTCCGGCTACCATGGCTTCACCGAGAATACTGGCGCTAACAAGCGCTCCGGGAAAGCCGCCCACCCAGTTTCGGGCCACTCTGTAAACCTGAGCCCCCATGGGGGTTTCCGTAATCACGCAGGCCATGAGCACGAAGAGCGGCAGAGGGGTCCACGTGTAGCTGTAAAACTGCGAGAACGTGCCCATCGCCATCTTTTCCAATGCCATCGGTCCATAGGCGAGAGTCCCGAAGATGACGGTACTGAATCCCAGGGCAAACGCGACCGGCACCCCCATGAGAAAGATGACAAGCATGGAGACTACACATAGTACCGCTGCTAACTGGGGCTCCATCACTAATTACCCCGTCTCTCTCGTAGGTCATCGACAACCACTTCCTGCGTCGCTTCTGTCGTTGCTGGTTTCAGACGAAGCAGACCCAGAACACACCGCAAGAAGAGAACCAAACATAAAAACCCGTAGCCAATAGGAACAAAAATCTTAACTGGAAACAGGCGAACAGGGAACGCCGAATGACTCACCTGGCCGATTTCCAGCGCACGGAGTGCATCGCCAAAGCTGTACCACATGATAATGCCGAAGAAGGTCATCCCCATGAGCGGCCCGATGATGTTGGACACGACGTTGCGAACTCTTGGGGAAAATCGGTCCAGCAGCAAATCATTCCGTAGCATCCGGTCCTGCCTTTCCACTGCAGCTAGGGCCAGAACGAAGCTTATCAAAACGAACATGGCGGCGAATTCGTACGAGACCGGCTCAGGGCTTCTGAATACGTACCTACGGATGGCTCCGTAGGCGGAAAGAAAACCCATGATAACAATCAACAGTCCCGCACCAATGACGAGGACCCGGTTGATACGCTCAATCGTAGGTTCGACTATCTGTCTGAGCTTCTTTTCCATGCGCTCACCTCTTGCTCGTGGCCGCAGGCCACGCTGTAGACCTGATGACAATGGGCGAGGCGCCACCAAATGATAGGGCACGTCGTCTAGACGCACCCTATCACCCGGGAACTAAGATACGTTACTTTTGTATATAGGGGTACTTAGCGTTAGCCTCATCGACGATTTCTTTTATTCTACTGCCGATTTCCCCGGCATTGGCCAGCGCCTCTTCAGTAATGTAATAGGCTAAGCCCTTCCATGTCTCACGTTCTTCGGGAGGCAGCCAATAATATTCCATGCCAAAATCGGTTAACACCGGCTCTAAATCATATATTGTAGTGACATATTTATCGGTTATACTCTTGGCTGTTGCACTAAGTTCCTCGGTCAAAGCATTCTGTATATCTGCAGTCATACTATTGTATACGTCTGAGTTAATTGTCATTCCCCAGAGACCACTGATACCATGGAATACCGTGTAGTACTTGGCAACTTCGTATAGTTTCGTGATCTCAATATATTGGGTGTTCAAGGTCTTGGCATCGATAACTCCCTTCTGGAGACTCGAGTAGTCTTCAGTGAAGTCGACGACGATGCCGGAACCACCGAGTGCTTGTACCAATTCAGCCATAGGCGGAGCGTCAACGCCGACGATGAGGCCCTTGAGATCATCGAGCGTCTTTAGAGGTTTCTCTTTGGAGAGAAAATTGAGGGTACCGACGCTTATGCAGCCCAGAGTCCTCTGATTAACTTTCGCTTGTGACAGCTCATCCCAGATGGTCTGTATGCTCGGCATGGCGTCAGCGGCCGCTTCGCCGTTATTGAAAAGGAAGGGCAGTTCTACCAGACCGAATTCGGGCACGCTCCCCGAGAAGCCTGCCATTGGGATCAGCCCCGCCTCGATTGCGCCGGTCCTGATGGCATCCATCATCTCCGGGAATGGACCGAGTTGGCCGCCGGGGAAGATCTCCATCTTGTAGGCGCCGTTCGTGCGCGCGCTGAATCTGTCCATCCCCTCTTGGGCCCAGGTGATCAGGTCATCCCCGGCCGGCGCAGGGGTTGTCACGCGGATCATCACTTGCTCAGTCGACGGCGCGGCAGTCGTAGCAGCCCCAGCCGCGGTGGTGCTCGTCGTGTCTGAGGAGTCGCCACAGGCAGCGACCACGCAGCCTGATACGACCACAAGCCCCAATATGGTTAACCAGATCACCAGTAAACGCTTGTTGCGCATTTCAACCCTCCTGAACCATGTTTCACTCATGCCCCAACCGCACCACCTACAACTCTGCGTACTTCCAGCACCTCCTCCTGAGATTGTATCTTCAAAACTACACCATCATCTAGTGTCTTCTCCAAATCTTCCCCTCTCACGTGTTGGGAAGCACTACACACGTAGGCTTAAGGCAAACGATGGCCTCTTTGAATGATAGTCTTGCCCAAAAGATGATTCGTATCGGCCGGTGCTCCGAAGCAGCGGCCACGAGACGCATAGCCTTAGTCCATCAGCCAACTTGACGGCGAGACACCTGTCGGCCACTTACGGTTCCTTTCGAACGCGTCAAAGCAGCTGCGCTACCAACTCATCGCCCCTCGTTGGCGACCATGAACACTTCGACTAGACGACCATTCCGCGCAATGCCGACGGCGTTCTCGGAGGTGATGGTGGTTATGGGCTCGCTCATTCTATCGTCAGGGCAACCGAATGTACATACTGAATCTCGATACCACTCGGGACTCTCCACCACGGCGGCGCCCCCACGATTAGGGAGTCACGTCCGCCCAGTAAGACACCACAGACCGCACCGAATCGTCGACAGAGTGCTTCTCAAGATCACTGCGTGAATTGGATTCTGTGCAGAATCCTGCTTGGCATGCTGTAAGGGTCGCGGCCGTCAAGCGACAGCCCGCGGGGATGTGCCCCTGGACCTCAGTGTCGCCAAGCAGCGACACCCGACCCTGTATAATCCAGACGTCGATCGTCT
>JAAYZX010000026.1 GCA_012514635.1 Actinomycetota bacterium | reverse complement strand
TTGGGTCAACTTCCTTCAACGCTCCCCGGCCGCGAGGAGGGGCGTGGTGGTCTCACGCCCGCCCAAGTGACGCTGCGACACATGGAGGACGTGCTGGTTGGGTGCGGTCTGGATCAGGTGATCACCTACTCGTTTGGGGAACCGGGATGGGCCGACAAACTGCGCCTAACAGGGGAAGACGTTCGTCGACAGACAGTGAGGCTGTCGAATCCGTTGTCCATTGAGCAGTCGGTCATGCGCACCCTGCTGCTGCCGGGTCTGTTGAGCGCCGCCGCCCGTAACCTTGCACAGCGCAACACCCGCGTGCATATCTTCGAAATAGGGAAAGTGTTTGTTCCCGGGGACCAAGACCTTCCGGGAGAGCCGCGTCGGCTGGGTATGCTGCTGATGGGCGAATGGGAGGATGAGACGTGGACACGAACCAACGTGCCCACTGATTATTACCTTGGCAAGGGGATTATCGAACGGTTGGTGGATGCCCTTGGCATCGATGTGTCTTTTGAGCGATGCCACGAACCCTTCCTGCATCCTGGGAAAAGCGCGCGGTTGTTGGTGGATACAACGGAAGCAGGATGGTTGGGTGAGGTGCACCCCCTGGTGTTGCAGACGTATGATCTACCACTCGGCTGTGTGGCGTGCGAACTCGATGCCGACGCTCTGCTGCGTGCGGCGTCTGAGATCAGAATGTTCGAGGATTTGATGACGTACCCGGGGGTGGAGGAGGATCTGGCTTTAATCGTGGATGCCGACATGTCGGCGGCGGCGGTTGAGGCTACGGTTAGAGAGTTGGGTGGGCCGCTGCTTCAAGATGTACGGATTTTTGATGTGTACCAAGGCGCGCAGCTGGGAGAGGGAAAGATCAGCTTGGCGTTGCGGGTTATGTATAGATCACCTGAGCGGACCCTGAACGAGACGGAGGTGGGCGAGCTCCGTGCCGGACTTCTGGCCGGCCTGCAACAGAGACTAGGCGTACAGCTGCGGGCCTGATCTGAGCGGTGGCCCCGGGCGGAGAGCCCGGGGCCACCGCCCTTCTGCGGCGCTACCCTCGGTTCCCACGGGGCGCTGGACAGAATTACAGCGATATGTATAATTATACGGTCATGCGCCGCTCCGGCGCGCACGGAAAACGGGGTGGAGACGTGATTACAGCGAGCATTATTGGCGCCACAGGGTATACAGGCTTGGTATTGACCGACCTCCTGTCATGTCACCCTCAGGTGCGGATAGAGGCCTTAACGTCTGTTACGTACAAAGGACGCTCCATCAGCGAAACATTTCCCCGCATGCGCGTGGAGGGGACGTACGTTGAATACGAACTCTCACGCGTAGAGGGATCGGACGTGTGCTTTGTGTGCTACCCGCATGCCGAAGCTCATCCTGTGGTGGCGGAGTTGGTGGCAAGTGGGATCCGAGTGGTAGACCTGAGCGCAGATTTTCGGTTGCGGGATATGGTTCTGTACCAAGAGTGGTACGGATTTGTCCACGCCTACCCGGAACTTGTGGCGGAGGCGGCATATGGGTTGCCGGAGTTGTATCGGAAGGAGATAGTGGGAGCACGGGTAGTCGCTAATCCCGGATGCTACCCCACCGGTGCCATCCTTGGGGTGGCACCCCTTGCTCAGATTCTGGATGAATCGGCGGTGATCATCGATTCCAAATCGGGTGTCTCGGGTGCGGGACGCACCGCTACAGACAAGACCCACTTCTGCAGCGTACACGACGATTTCAAGGCCTACAGTGAAGTGGGGCACAGGCACACGTGTGAGATGGGGCAGGAGATATCCGCCCTGGCTGGGAGAACAGTGCCGGTGTCGTTCACACCTCATCTGCTTCCTGTTGATCGCGGCATACTCACGGTTGCGTACTTGAAGCTGGAGAAGGATAGAGCCGAAAACCACGGGTTGGTTGTGGATTCGGAGGAGGAACTCCTGCGTGTTTACGCGGAACACTATGCAGATGAACCCTTCGTTGAGGTGGTGAGACACGCTCCGAGTCTGCGCGAAGTGCAGTGGACCAATATGTGCAGGATGACCGTGCGTCTGGACCAGACGGCCGGTTTGGTGAAGGTCATAACCGTGATCGACAATTTGGTCAAGGGCGCATCCGGCCAGGCGGTGCAGAATATGAACCTGATGTTCGGTTTTGAGGAGAGCATGGGTTTGGGGGTCCGCGTATGATTGGTACCGAATCAGCGCCTATCCCACCTCATCCCATAGTGGCCTCTCCTTTGTTCTCACAATTATGGTCCCTACCGGAAGGCGTGCGGCTGGTTGAGAAAGAGGGCGCGTGTCCAGGAGTTACGTATCCGCTTGGCTTCGTGGCGGCAGGCGTTCCAGCGGGAATCAAGAACAGCGGGAGGCCTGACGTGGGGATTCTGGCTGCAGAGCCGGAATTCAGAGAAGAGGTTACGTCGGCGGCTGTTTTTACGAGCAACGCCTTCGCAGCCGCCCCCGTGGTTGTGTCGCAACGTGAGACGCAGCTCTCCAAGATGTGCGCTGTAATAGCAAACAGCGGCTCGGCGAATGCCTGCACAGGCGCTGAAGGTTTAGTTGTGGCTCGGGCTATGCAGGCGGCCTGTGGCGAAGTCTTGGGGGTGGAGCCGGACCACGTGGGGGTGGCGTCGACGGGCCTTATAGGACTATTGCCGCCCACGGACCGTATCAGAAACGGTATCGCCATGGCCGGGAGAAATCTGACACGTGATGGTGGATCGAGTTTTTTGTCCAGCATCATGACCACTGATCGATTTCCCAAAGCATGCGCGCTTGAAGTTGAGACGGTGGACGGTGTTGTTCGTCTGGGGGGGTGCGCCAAAGGAGCGGGCATGATCGCGCCGGCCATGGCGACCATGCTTTGTTTTGTGACCACGGATGCCGTGGTGTCTCACGGAGTGCTGCGCAGTCTGTTGCGTCGAGTGGTGGGCAAAACTTTCAATTGCGTGTCTGTTGACGGCCAAATGAGCACCAATGACTGCGTGTTCTTGCTGGCGGGAGGCGCATCACGGGTGTTTCTGTCTCCCGCCGGAGCGGCCCAGTTAGGAGCGGCGTTGCGTTGCCTGCTACTGAGGCTGGCACTGATGATGGTGGCGGATGGTGAGGGCGCAACCAAGGTGGTCAGGCTGCGGGTGCGCGGTGCGGCAAACGACGAGGATGCGCGGACGGTGGCGCGGGCAGTGGCGGATTCCAGCCTGGTTAAGACGGCCATGTACGGATGTGACCCCAACTGGGGTCGTATCCTGAGCGCAGCAGGTGCAGCCTTGCCGAGAAAGTCATTGCCGCGTGTCTATCTGGAAATCGGTGGTGTACGTGTAGCTCAGGAGGCTAGGGCCGTGATGCTGACGCCACAAGCTGAGTCGACTCTCAAGGAGGTCATGGCCCGGAGTGAGGTGGATATCCTACTTCACTTGGGCAACGGCCGTTCGCACGAAAAGGTGTACTTTTCTGATCTTGGTCATGAATATGTGGCCGTGAATTCTGAGTACTCCACCTGATGTGGTGCGAACTAGTCCGGTGTAACAGGAAAGAGGGTTGCGTGTATGCGTGAGATATATCGCAAGAGAGTCGAGACGCTGCTGGAGGCCTTGCCGTACATTCGTCTCTTCAACGGAAAAACGGTTGTCATCAAATACGGCGGCGCCGCGATGAGCTCGGCGGATCTCAAGGAGGAGTTCGCTACCGATATCGTGCTGTTGCGCTACATGGGGATCAGACCCATCATTGTGCACGGCGGTGGCTCAGAGGTCAGTAGCTTAATGCGTAGGCTGGATCTGCCCGTCAAGTTCATAGATGGATTGCGCGTGACCGACGAGGCCACCATAGAGGTGGCACGCATGGTGTTGGTGGGGAAGATCAACAAGGAGATCGTCAGCCTGATCAATCGTTATGGTGCTCGTGCAGTGGGTCTTGGCGGCGACGATGGCATGTTGCTTGTAGCAGAAAAGTTGCTTCGTAAAGCGCCGGATGGGTCTATCGTGGATCTTGGACAGGTAGGTGAAGTGGTTTCCGTCAACACTTCTCTGCTCGATCTCTTGGGTCCCGACTATGTGCCGGTCGTGGCCTCCGTGGGGACGGGCTCGGCCGGCGAGAGCTACAACATCAACGCTGATACTGTGGCGGCAGCCATCGCAGGAGCCATCAAAGCTGAGAAGCTCATCTTTCTGACCGATGTAGCCGGCCTGCTCTCCGACGTGGACGACGAGGACAGCCTCATCTCAGAGTGTACGGCCACCGATCTGCAGTCTATGGTGGAAAACGGTCAGGTTTCGCGCGGCATGATTCCCAAGGTGGAAGCCGTTCTTTCGGCGTTGAGTAGGGGAGTGGAGGCCGCCCACATCATCGATGGGCGTGTGGCGCACTCCGTGCTGTTGGAAATCCTTACCGACGCGGGCGTGGGCACCAAAGTGCTTCCGGGGTACAGGAGCAAGGAGAAGCAGTTGTGAGCGGGACTGCACGGAAGAATGAGATCGAGGTGGAGGCCAGGGCATCTCAACTTGACGCCGAGTATGTACTACCAACCTACAATCGACTTCCTCTGCAGATCGTGTCGGGTCGGGGGACGGAAGTAGTCGGTGCAGACGGACGTACCTATCTGGACTTCGTTACAGGGCTTTCCGTTAACAACTTCGGCCATTGCCATCCGCGTGTGGTGGCAGCCGTGCGTGAGCAGGTCGGTCGGCTGATCCACTGTTCCAACTTGTTTCTCACAGAGCCGCAGGCGCGTGTGGCGGCTCGATTGAGCGGGTTGGCAGGAGGGGGAAGGGTCTTCTTCTCAAACAGCGGAGCTGAGGCCAACGAGTGCGCCCTCAAGATTGCGCGCAAACGGGGGACCGAGACCGGCGGCGGGCGTATTGTTTTCGTGGAGCATTCGTTTCACGGAAGGACCATCGGTACGCTTTCTGCGACGGGCCAACCGTCCAAGCAGGCTCCGTTCGGGCTACCTCTTCCCGGTTATCAGATGGTTCCTCGGCACGATGCAGATGCTTTGCGTGCCTCCTTTGCGGCCGGTGGTGTGGCTGCTTTCATCGCGGAGCCGGTTCAAGGCGAGTCCGGCGTACATCCGTTGGGAGCTGAGTATCTACAAGAGGCGGAGACGCTCTGCCGCGAGAACGACGCTATCTTTATCATGGACGAGATTCAGACCGGACTTGGACGGTGTGGGGCTCCGTTCGCGTACCAGAGATATGGTTTGAACCCGGATGTGGTGACGCTGGCCAAGAGCTTGGCGGGAGGTCTTCCTATAGGAGCCACCATCGCACGGAACGCAGCTGCAAATGTTTTGACGGCGGGAGATCACGGCACCACTTTCGGAGGCGGACCGGTACCTGGTGCGGCGGCACTGGTTGTGCTGGATCTATTGGAGGAGCCCGGACTGTTTGCACGAGTGGAACAAGCCGGCCGGAGGCTGGAAGGATGGTTGCAGCGCCTGGTGGATAAGGGCGCCGCCGAAACAGTGCGGCGGCTGGGGCTTATGGTCGCCACCGATCTTGTAGAACCTATTGCACGCGAGATTGTGACCACCGGTATCCAGGAGGGTGTTCTCGTCAATGCCACATCGGAGGTGACGTTGCGCTTTCTTCCTCCGCTTACGGTGTCGGATGAAGAGATCGACCGAGTGGGTGAGTTCCTGTGGCGCCATCTGGGGGACGGCCGGCAGTAGTCGGCGGGAGGGTGAGACGATGGATAGGCCGGAAAGAGTGCGTCATTTCACCAAAGTATCGGATCTGTCGGTTGAGGAGATCCGGAAGATACTAAAGCGTGCCTTTAAGCTGAAAGAGCGGCCACACGCAGATCGCAGTCTAACGGGACGTACTGTAGCGCTCATATTCAGCAAACCATCCACGCGCACCCGCGTGAGTTTCAGTGTGTGTGTGTATCAGCTGGGTGGCATGGCGCTCTATCTCAGCGAACAAGAACTGCAGATGCGGTCCTCCGAGAGTCTTGAAGATACGGCTCGAGTTCTCTCGAGGTTCGTCGATGCCATAGTGATTCGTACGTTCGCCCAAAGCGATGTCGATGAATTGGCGGCTCATGCCACGGTTCCAGTAATAAACGCTCTGACGGACGAGCGTCACCCGTGCCAAGCTCTGAGTGATATTTTCACATTCGAGGAACGCTTCCCAGACAGCAAAGGTCGGACCATTACGTATATGGGCGACGGCAACAATGTGGCAGTGTCGCTGGCGGCTGCAGGGGCTTTGAGCGGAATCGATGTGTGCCTGGGCATACCGGAGGAATACGATCTCGCACCGGCGCTTTGGGAGGAGATTCAGGGACTTGCCGCAGCGCATGGTACGCGGGTTTGGGTGGAACGCGACCCGGAGCGGGCCGTAGAGACGGCATCGGCCGTGTACACGGATGTGTGGACCAGCATGGGCCAAGAACGTGACCAGGGCAAGCTTCAAGCTCTACAACCCTACCAAGTAAACCGCGGGCTAATGAGCGTCGCACCGTGGGAAGCCATCGTTATGCATTGCCTACCTGCGCACCGTGGCGAGGAGATCACCGACGAGATTATGGACGGACCGCAATCCGTGGTGTTCGATCAGGCGGAAAATCGCGTGCATGTACAGAAGGCGCTTCTGACTTTCCTCCTTGGTGGTGACTGAGTGCTCTGTTGGAGGAGGACACCGTGCTGAGCAAAAGGAGCAGGCAGCAACTGATCCGCAGCGTGGTCTCGCAGCAACGTATCAGCACTCAGCTGGAGTTGGTAAATACGCTGCGTGCGTTGGGCTGCGAAGTAACACAGGCCACTATCAGCCGGGACATTCGTGAACTGGGTCTGGATAAGAGTCGAGACAAGATGGGCCGCGCTAGGTACACGCTTCCCGAAACCGAGCAGCGGCGGGATCCTGCAGCGGCGTGTGGCAGGATGCTCCGCGAGTTTGCCACCACAGTGGTGAATGTGAAGAACCTGGTTGTGGTTAAGTCGGAAGTGGGAACGGCGCCGGGCTTGGGCCGAGTGATCGATCAGCTGGACCACGAACTCATTGTAGGTTGCGTTGCCGGTGACGATACAGTACTCATCGTTGCGCAGGGAGGGGAAGAAGCCATTGTGGTGGCGGAATACCTTCGGCAATTAGGGGGATAGGACGGCGGCTCCGAAAAGGGGTTGGGTAGGCCGCAGCGGCCGGATTTGGTAAGGAGAAGCTCTGTGACCATCTGGGAGATATACGAGGCGGCGGTGGCCGCGGGAGTGGCTCAGGATCCGCGAGGCGCCGACGGGATCGAGCGGATACTATCTGCTACTCGGAAGGCGTGGGAAGAGCTTCCGGAAGCGCGCCGCTGGGAGTTTGACGAGGAGAGCCTCAGAAACCCGTTTGCCGACACACGTGTCCTGAACGGAGACGCCGACCAGCCGGTCAAGTGTATTCTGGCCGGAATCGACATGGAGGTTGGGGAGATGCTGTTGGCGGATCGCCTGCGGCAGCGTGGTCGGGCGATCGACCTGGTTCTTGCTCACCACCCCTTGGGCCGAGCGCTCGCAGACCTGGAGGCGGTAATGCCGGTACAGGCGGACATCTGGCGACGTTTCGGCGTACCCATCAACTACGGCGAGGCGGTTATGTCGGAGCGCATGCGCGAGATTCGCCGCGCGTTTCATGCTTCCAACAACGAGGCGGCGCTGGACGTCGCGCGCCTGCTCGATTTGCCCGTGATGACGTGTCACACTCCGGCCGACAACTGTGTCCAGGCGTATCTGCAGTCACGCTGTGACGCTCTGGACAAGGATGCCACGCTGGACGATCTGTTGGCGATGCTGAAAGGGATACCGGAGTATCAGGAAGCGGTGCGTCGGGGAAGTGGGCCCATTTTGTTCAACGGAGAGGGTACGCGTCGCTGCGGCAAGGTGATGGTTGATATGACGGGCGGCACATCCGGACCCAAGGAATCGATACGACGTCTCGGCGACGCGGGGGTGGGAACCATCCTTGGGATGCATATGAGCGATGAACACCGCCGGGTCGCGGAAGAAGCGCACGTAAACGTGATAGTGGCAGGCCATCATGCGTCGGACTCCTTGGGTATGAACCTAATCATGGATGCGTTCCAACGGTCAGGGGTGGAGATTATCCCCTGTAGCGGATTGATTCGGGTGAGCAGAATCTGACCATCTAGGTCGACTCCGACCCACATGGTGTGGGTCTTCTCGCGGATACGTCGCGCGCCTGCACCTCACTCAATGTCTATTGGTGCTGGAGGTGGAGGCAGACGGCGGTAGTGTGGTCGAAGTCACTGTTGTGGGTGCGGTAAGTGTAGTGACGGTGGTTGGCGGAGCGCCCTGCACGATCACGGCCACCGTCCGGCCGGGCTCCAGGGAGGCGCCGGCGGCCGGATTCTGAGCGACAATGCGCCCCGGTTGTTCGCCCGGAGCGCCGACGGTCACAGAAATAGCCAAGCCCAGGGTCACCAACCGAGCCTCGGCTTCTGCGGGCGTGAGTCCGGCCAGAGACGGAACCGTGGCGGAGGTGGTGGGTACTGTTTCAGTAGTAGTGGTGGTTTCGGCTACCGGACGGGCATGGAGGCGGCAGATGTCGCTTGGCGCCAGACTCTCAGGTACCATGAGCGTCCGGGTTTTTGGACACCCGGAGGATGCTAAGTCGCCGGAGCTGCTGCAGATTACCACCTGACACCATTGACCCGTTTTCGAGACATCACTCTGGTAGGTGGGCCTATCCGCGAGTGCGCGTTTCATGAAGTTGGCCCAGATCTGTGCGGGCAGTATCTCCGCCCTGGTCAAGCCCCCTTCCATGTTTGCGAAGGTTGCGCCATCCGGAAACCCCACCCACACCACTGCCAACAAACCGTTGGCGAATCCCACAAACCAGGCGCCCGAAGCTGATGAGACCGCTGAGGCCTGACCTGCAACCCTAAAGTTGAGATTGGAGAAGGCCGGCACGATGGATGCCGTCTGCGCCAGTATCTCCTCGACTAGATAAGCACTCTGTTCGTCCAGTATCTGGTCCCAAGAGATCGTTGCCTGGTCGCTGAAACTACCGTCCAGTGATTCCACACGAACGACCGTGGGGAGCTGAGTTGTTCCAAGCATTGCTGCGGACTGGGAAGAAGAGGGCTGACGACCGCCGGCGGCGAGCGGCACATAGAGTGCGCCACCGTCCATAATAGTCAAGGCAGGTGGTATTACATCGTCCATCATCCCAGACTGTTCGGACGCAGAGGAATCAGGGGCTTTGAACGGGGCACCGGTTCTAAGGATGACGTCCCATCCCACTTGCTGTGTCAGCTTGGTGTATACGGTGGTGTCGCCGCAGATGGCTGCGTCGGCGAGTATGATGGAGCCGTCTTGGCATTCATATGTGGCCAGAGGACTCACGCCGTAGGTGAACGCAGTACCGAGCGCGATGGGAAAATACAGCTCCGGCGCCTCGTGAGGCGTGAAGAAGACATCTTCTCTCTCCCCACTCTGTGTTTGTGCCATGGCGACAATGGTGCCGTTGTCTACATCGATTGCCAGCAATGCGCCGACAGGATCTCCCGGAAGCGCCAATTCTTCCAAAATAGCCGCTTCAGCCATTTCCTGAATTGGCAACTGCAGGGTGGTGTAGACGGCGAGTCCACCGCGAAGAACCCGTGCGACTCCGTAGCGTTTGACGAGCTGGCGTTCAATGAGATCCGCCCAAGCGGGACAGTGGGAGACTGTGGGCTCCGGTTGTGTGCTGAAACTCAAAGGGTCTGCGAGGGCCTCTTGTAGAGCCGGTCCGTCGAGAAAATTAAGCTGGAACATCCTGTTGAGTATGGCATCCCGTGCCCGTAGCGAAGACTCCGGATATGTGCGAAGCGCCGGCGGAGAAGGATGCAGAGCCACGGCGAGTAGGAAGGCGCACTCGGCAGCACTGAGAGAATCCACGTCTTTGCCGAAATAAGACTCCGCAGCCGCCGCGACACCGTAGGCTCCGTCGCCGAAGTAAAGGGTGTTGAGGTACTCGGTAACAATGCGCTTCTTTGACCATGCCTGCTCCAGCCGGTAGGCCAATGCGGTTTCGTACAGCTGAGGACGGGAATGTGTCGTTCCCCTCACGTATGCCTGCCTGATGAAGCCAAGTGTTATGGGCGACGCAGTGTCGGCGGCGGTGCCACGGATTTCCGCCAACAGCGTGCGCGCAACCGTGTTGAGATCGAGCGAACCCCGAACGAGGAAGTCTTGGTCCACCGAAGCCAGAGCAGCATTGATTAGTGGATCCGGCAGGTTTGCCACCTGGAGCGGCTCAGAGGCGTAGCGGCTGCCTATCTCGGTCAACAACACCGGCGGTGAACCGGCATCATATATACGAATGGGTTCGGCGCGCTCACTGTGTATACGCGCGTTCAATACGGGCAGTTGGCTTACAATGCCCGCGTATAGACCCACCAGCGCTGCACCCGCTGCCACAATCAGCATCACCAAGGCGGCCAGTGCCGCAATGGCGACTTTTAAACGGAAGGAGCATGCTTGGTCTCGGACCCTTTGTTCTGGCGCGGACAGTACGGTCCTCCCTTGCGCTGAACCCGCATCCCTTCTATCCTGCATAGGCATCTTACACGACGAGGTATCTGACATGGACGAAGCTGCCCCCACCCCGCCCATCCCCGACGAGATTTTTGAGGAGTACCGAGATCTCAGCATAGGTACGGTTGACATACTGCCTGCCGACGATCTGCTGCAACGGCTGGTTATGGTACGCCAAGAAGGGCGTCCGTTGCGTGCCAAGCTTGGTGTTGATCCAACTGCACCGGACATCCACCTGGGACACACGGTGGTGCTGCGCAAACTGGCCCAGTTCCAGCAATACGGACACACGGCGGTGTTGATCATTGGTGACTATACGGCCAAGGTTGGAGATCCTTCCGGGCGCTCCAAGCTGCGGCCGCGGTTGACGGAGGAAGAAATCAATGTCAACGCGGCCACCTACGTCGAACAGGCGGCCAAAGTCCTGGATATGGAACGTGTAGAGCTCGTTCGCAACAGCGATTGGTTGTCACCGCTGCGAATGGACGAAGTGCTTCGTTTGACATCCAGTACCACGGTGGCACGCATGCTGGAACGCGACGATTTCGCCCGTCGCTACGGCAATAACGAGCCTATCTCGATGCTGGAGTTCATGTATCCGCTTCTACAGGGATACGACAGCGTCGCCGTGAGAGCTGATGTAGAACTAGGGGGAACGGATCAGACGTTCAACCTAATGATGGCGCGTAACATCATGGAAGCATATGGGCTGCCGCCGCAGAGCATCATGACGGTTCCCTTGCTGGTGGGCACCGATGGCGCCATGAAGATGTCGAAGACTTCCGGCAACTACATCGGTGTGAACGATGCTCCCGAAGACATGTTTGGCAAGATTATGTCTATACCCGATGAGCTGATGATTCCCTATTGGACACTGTTGACGGGGGCGGGTCATCAAGAGGTGGGGGATATAGCAAGCCGGGTGGAGGACGGCTCGTATCATCCGGCGGAGTGTAAGCGTGATCTGGCGGAACGCATTGTTACCCTATATTACGACGCGGCGGCGGGCGCGGCTGCGCGAGCATCCTTTGACCGAATCTTCAAGGAACGCAACCGACCTGTGGATATGCCGGAAGCGGCTATTCCTAAGCACTGTATCAAGGACGGCAGTGTATGGCTTCCCAGGCTCATGGTGGAGCTGAAGCTGGCTTCCTCCAACGGAGAGGCCAGACGGCTGATCCGACAGGGCGGAGTCAGGCTTGAGGATGTGGTGGTGAAAAACGCCGACCATGAATATAGCCCTGATGAGCTTGTTGGGTGTGTCATACAGGTGGGGAAACGACGTTTCTTGCGCATCAGTACGGCATAGCTATACGTGAAATGCTTTGCGCGGTCCCGTGCCGGATGGTGCACGACGGCCTAGGTACAACTAAAGTTGTATAGCAGGTGACCACAAGGGCCTCTAAATTTGTTGCTTGATGGTGTTCGTTGCAATCAAGGAGGTACCAGATGGTACGGTCTGGCGTATGGCGGTTAATGATGG